>JAUHYN010000398.1 GCA_030426505.1 bacterium
GGAGGCGATCGCCGTGTCCGCGAGCGGTGAAGTCGTCATCGCGGGGTGGGTACACGTCGAGTTGGATTCGGTCGTCACGACCCCGGGGACCTTCCAGCCGGACCCAGGCGGCAGCTTCGACGCGTTCGTGACCATGCTCGATCGAAGCGGGGCGCACGCGTGGTCAACGCACGTGGGCGGGCACGGGAGCGATGCGTTCACGGACGTCGCGTTCTCACACGATGGCTCTCTGATTCTCACGGGCGTGGCCAGCGTCGACTTCCCGCTCACTCCGGACGCCGCGCAGGCAACCTTCGGCGGGCACTACTCGGACCTGGTGTTCGCGCGCCTTTCTGCGGCGGGCGATCGGCTCCTGTACAGCACCTACTTCGGGGGTTCCGAACAAGATCGCGACCCCGTCCTCGTCGAAGGACCGTGTGGGTTCGTCACGCTCCTCGGGGACTCGGAGTCGCCTGGCCTCGCGTCGTCCGGCGCCGCTCAAATCGCGCCCGGCGGGAGCTATGACCTGATAATGGCCACGTTCGATCCGCTCGGCGCCATGGTCGGCGCGACCTACCTCGGGGGGCCGAGTACGGAGCGGGCCCAGAGCCTTTCGGTCGACGACGCCGGGAATCTCACGGTGGTCGGCGCAACGTGGTCTGCCGGCAACCCGGACTTCCCAGCCACCCCGAACGCATTCCAACCCGAAGAACCGGGCGCGGGCGATGTCCTCCTCGCGTTGATCCGGTGCGACTGTAACGGAGCCACCCCGGCCAACGAGGCGCCCTGCGTCCGGAACTGCTGTGTCCCGACGACCGGCGCGATCGTCGAGTACCCGTCGGTCGAGGGTGCGCGCTGCGTCGTCGACTGCGAGGAGGGTGTCTGCGCCGAAGGGGACTGCGTCGAGCGCGTCCCCGTCGACGTCGACGACGGAAACCCATGCACCGAAGATCGCTGCTATCCCACGTTGGGCGTGCAGCACACGCCCCTCACGGGGGACGGGTGCAGCATCGGGGACGCGTGCGCAAAAGACGGCACTTGCTTCAACGGCGTGTGTCGACCCACGGGCCCGGTCGAAGAGGATGACCACAACCCCTGCACTTCCGACGGCTGCGATCCGGAGTTCGGCGTCTTCCACCTCGCGCTCACGGGGGGCTCGTGCGAACACCCCGAGGGCTGCGGCACCTGCATCGAAGGCAAATGCGAGGCGGCGGAGCCCACGAGTTTGCTCTACGACAGTGAGTGCTATCGTTGGCTCTGCACCGAGTTCGGGTGGAGCCGCATCGACGTCAACGGTACGGAGTGCAGCGGCTACGATGTGGAGGGATGTTTCATGAATGGGATCTGTGAAGGCGGGCGGTGTCTCCCCGGGATGCCGCGGCAGGCGTGCGAAGGGATGTGATGCGGTCGTCGCCCTCCTGGATCCTGCTGCTCGGGGTAGGCGCTTGTTCGGTCGGACCGGGCGAGGCGCTCGAGCCCCCCGGCCCGAGCGATGCCCGGGACGCAGGCGCTGTCGGCGTCGACGCCGGATGCGGCGCGTACGACTTTACGACTGACGAGTCCGCGTGGCGCGCGCGCGTCCCGCAGGCCATCGAAGAAGCGTTCGCGCGCGAGGAACTGCGCGACGCCGAACTCTTGCCCCTCCCGTACCAGACGCGGGGCGGGCTCGAACTCGCGTCGATCGGAGAAGCACCCATGGTTCAGTTCGTTGCAACCGACGCGCCTCACATTCACTTCCGCGACTTCGGAAGCGGCCTCCGCGTAACGCTCCCGCGACGTGCGTCGTTCGTCGCGCTCCGATTCATCACGCGCGATCCGAGCTGGCGGCTCGACGTCGATGATCGTCGTTTCGACCTCGGTGCCGCGGGGGCCGGTTTCGTGGTCTACGAGGGGGAATGCGCGGGCGTCGATGGGTTCGTGCTGAGCAACGCCGGTGACGACGTCCAGCGGGGACTCAGCGTGTACGGCGTCGCGTGGTGGTGAGTTCCGCGCATACGCTCACCACCAGCGCCACCACAGGTACCACCGCCGGTGCAGGCCGCGGACGCGCACGCGCGTGGGGTTGAGGAAGTTCCAACCCCAGAATGGGACCAGCCCGTACCAACCCATGAACCCACCGATGAGGAGCCCGTAGACGCCGCCGGTCGCCGGGTCGCGGCCAGTGTGCTCGAAGACGTAGGCCGTGCCGAAGCTCCCGACCAGCGCGTGGAGCAGCATCAAGATCGAGAAACTGAAACCCACGACGGGGAGGATACCAGCGCGGCGGAACTCAGTCGAAGGCGCGCTTGGCCTTCTCGAGCGCCTCGTTTGCCTTCTCGAGCGCCTTGTCCACGCCATCCTTTTCGTCGAACATCTTCGTGACGTTCTTCTCCCAGGCGTCGCGGGCGTCCTCGAGTTTGTCCTCGAACTTCTCGGCGACCCCCTCCGGGAGCGCCTTCGCCAACGCGCTCTGCTCCCAGTAGAAGCACAGCGGCCCGGCCTCCACCACGCAGTCGTAGACGATTCGATCCGCCTGGGCGCGACCGACGACGCCCCAGGTCTCCACCGCGAGCAGCACGAACAGGACGAGCGCGAACTTCTTCATGGCTTGGCGAGAACGTATCCCACGGGCCGCGACTTCCGCACGATCATTCGGTGGGACGGAGGTCACGCCCCGTCGGTTCCGAGAACGTCGTGTCCTCGACCACGTACTGGATCTGTCGACCGCTCCGTTGGGTCTCGCACGCGCCGGCCTCGGTGAGATCGCGGAGCGCCGCTTGCGCCGCTCGCAGCGAGACGCCCGCCGCCTCCGCGATCTGTTTGGCCGTCGCGCCGCGGTGCTGCGCGACGATCCTCAACAGGCTGTCCGGGAGCGAAGGCGTGCATCGCGGATCCGCCACGAGGAGGGACCGCACGAGCTCGATCCGAATGAGGCCGTCCTCGCGGACGATCCGCGCCGTGTCCTGCACGTACTCGCGCGCGCGGTGGATGAGCACGTCGAACACGCCTTTGTGGATCTCGACCTCGTAAGAGAAGCCGTAGATACGCGCGAAGCACTCCGTCTCGTCGACCCCGTCCGGCGCGAGGAGCAAGAGGCTGACGAGCACCTCCACGCGGCCCTGCTTGCGACGGCTCTGCGGGAGCGCCGTGAGTCCGAGCCGATCGGTGAGCCCGAACGCGAGCCGCGGGAGCCGTCGCCGATCGCTCGGGCGCGCGACCACGTACGCCAACGCCGAGTCCTCCGCGGGCGCGCTCCCCGGGCGCGTGAGCAGGCCCGCGAGCGTGCCGGGGACGTCATCGGTGGCGCCGCGGCACCATGCGTCGCAGACCGGACCGGGCTGTCGCTCGGGATCGAGGACGCGAACGAGCTCGTCGAGCTCGCGGTCGAACGGAGCCCAACCGCCCAGGGTCTTCAGGAGCGCCTCCTGAGCGCCGAAGGTCTCGCGGTCAGCGCGCTCGGCGGCGTCGAGGAGCGCGACGAGCGCGGACCCCCAGCGCGCCGAGATCGTGTCCACTCCGAGCTCGAGCCGCTTCGCGATCTCCAGCGCGCCGCTCAGCGCGAGCTCGACACACAACCACGGTCGCCAGGTCGGGGGCGCGACGCGGGCGAGCGCTTCGAGGATGCGCGTCGCGAGGTGCGGGTGCCCGACGGCGCGACGGACGCGCGCGAGGACGAGGTGGGCGAGGTACTCCGACGAGAAGAAGCCTTCCGTGCGCGCCATGCGCGAGGCGCGCCGCGAGGTCGAGACGGCGCCGTCGACTTCGCCGATCGCGAGGAGCGCGAGCGCCCGCAGCGCCGCCGCGTCGACGACGATGGCCCCGAGTCCAGCGCGCGCTGCGGCGGACTCCACGTCGGGCGCGAGCGCGGCGACGTCGTCGAAGGCGCCCGTCGCGGCCGCGCGCCACAGCTCGGCGATCGGGCGGCGCGTCCCCGTCACGCGGGTGGCCCAGTGTTCGAGTGCGGCGACGTCGTCGGCGAGGAAGGCGTGGCGGATCGCTTCCTCGGCGACGAGCGCGAAGGCGGGATCCGAGTCTTCGATCGCCCCGGCGCGCCAGGGCGGTGGTCCCGAGGGTGCGGCCGCGTAGCGTACGGACGCGAACGCGAGGCGCCAGCCGGGCGAATCGGGCGCGAGCGCGTCGATCGCGGCGAAGTCCCCCCGCGCGGCGCGCTGGTGGGCCTCCTCGTACGTATCGCCGGGACGCGACGCCATCGAGAGGCCGCGATATCATAGCGCCGCCTTGGCTCCCACTCCGCCCAACGCTTTCGGCGAGGCCTCGTACCATCGCCTGTTCGATCTCGCGCAAGGCGGGATGGGGCGCGTGGAGCTCGTGGTGCGGAGCGAGGGGACGTTCAAGCGCCTGTACGCGGTGAAGCGGCTGCTCGACGGGCTGCGCAGTGACGAGGGCGTCCGCCAGGCCTTCCTCGACGAGGCGCGGATCGCCGGCCTCGTCCGGCACCCCAACGTGGTGAGTGTCCTCGACGTCGGGGAGGACGAGCGGGGGCCGTACCTCGTCATGGACTACGTCGAGGGCGTGTCGGTCGCGGATCTCATGCGCGCTGCGAATGCGGCGCGGCGCGCGGTGCCGATGCAAGTTTGCTTGCGGATCGTCGCGCAGGCGGCGGAGGGGCTGCATGCGGCGCACGGCCTGACCGGCGAAGACGGTTCGCGCCTCGAGCTCGTGCATCGTGATGTCTCGCCGCCGAACGTGTTGGTTGGCTACGACGGGATGGTGCGCGTGACGGACTTCGGCGTCGCGAAGGCGCTCGGTCGGTTGAGCCACACGCACGGCGCGGTGCTCAAAGGGAAGCTCGGGTACATGTCGCCCGAGCAGCTCCGGTTCGAGCCGATCGATCACCGCTCGGATCTCTTCTCGCTCGGTGTCCTGCTGTTCGAGATGCTGAGTGGGCGTCGACTCTACCGGAACAAGGAGGCGACCGAGGGGACGCGTAGGTTGCTGACGGAGCCGCCGCCCGACATCGGCGAGCACCGCGACGACGCGCCGCCAGCGCTCGTGCAGTTGTTGTTCTCGATGCTCGCGAAGAAGCCCGAGCACCGACCGTCGTCGGCGCAGGAGGTCCGACGCCGCCTCGACGAGTTGGTGTCCCAGCTCGTCGCGGAGGAGGGCCCCGTCGAGGTCGCCGAATACCTCGCGGCGACCATGGCGCCGAAGCGCGCCGAGCAGTCCGAGCGCATCGCGGCGGCGATGACCGAGGTCGGCGCGCCGCGTCGCAGGTCGAACGTCACGCTCGCAGAGCCCGCGCGCCCGCCGCGGCGGTGGCCCTACGCGGTGGCCGTGGCGGTCGCAGTGGTCGGCGTGGCGGCGGTGGTCGCGAGCGTGGGGCCGGCCGAGGCCGAGCGGCCCGTGGACGTGGCGTCGTCGATCGCGGGAGATCCCGGCGCGGACCGCGGAGACGTACGCGGAGCGCGCGGGGAACCTCCACGGGCGACGGTCCTGAACGACCGCGTCGCGCCGCCCGGACCCACGACCGGAGAGCGCGAGGTACACGCGGGCGCCGGTCAGCCCGGCGCGGCGCCGAGCGATGAGGCGGTCGCGGGCGATGACGGGCGTGGCGACGCGGCCGCGGCGCCGAGCGGGCCCGACTCCGCGGCCGTCGAGTCCGTCGACGCCACGGGAGGCGCTCCGACTCCGCCGAGCGAGGCGCGCGCGGGCGGGGACTCGCCGCGGCGCGCGAAGTCGACGCGACCGAAGCGCCGCCGCGCGCGGCGCAAGAAGAAGCGCGCCAGCGACGGCGTGCCGATGTGGGAGTGGGAGTGACGCGGGCGTCGGCGCTCGCGCTGATCGCGGCGCTCGCGATCCCCGCTCACGCGATCGCGGGTCCCGAGGACGACGCGCGTCGTGAGTTCGACGCGGGGCGTGCAGCGCTGAAGACCGGCCGCTTCGCCGAAGCGCGTGACAACTTCCGGCGCGCGCTCGCGCTCGCCCCGAAGGCGCCGTCCGCGTTCAACCTCGGCGTCGCACTCCGCGGGACGGGGGAGCCGGTCGAGGCGGTGTCGGTGTTCGAGGCGCTGCTCGCGGGCTCGTACGGGGAGCTGTCCGCTGACCAGCGCGCGCAGATCGACGCGCTGTTGTCCGAGACCCGCGCCGAGATCGCGACGCTCGAGCTCCGGGTCGAGGGGGCGCCGGTGGCCGAGGTGCGGATCGACGGGCGCCGCGTGAAGGACCTCCCGGCGGGGCAGGTCCACACGCAGGCGCTGGACCCGGGGGCGTACGTCGTGAGCGCGTCGGCGCCGCAGCGGCTCCCCGCCGAGCAACGGATCGAGCTCGCGCGCGGCGGTCGGTCGGCGATGACGTTGCAACTCGTCCAGCCGCGCGAGTTGAGTGAGGGGCGGTTGATCGTCGAAGGCGAGCCCGGAGATCTCGTCCGTGTGGAGGGGGTCGGCGAGGGGCCCGTTCCATTCGAGCGAATGGTGGCACCCGGCGTGTACCACGTGGTCGCGGTCGGGCCGAACGGCGAGCGCGCGACCGACGTGACGCTGGACGCGAATCAGACGCTCCGCGTCCGGATGGAGGGCGACTCCGGGAGCCTGGTCTCGAGCCCTTGGTTCTGGGGGGCGATCGTCGTCGTCGCGGCGGGCGCGGCGGCGACGGCCGTTGTGCTCACACGGGGCGGCGCCGCGGATCCCGTGAGCGATCCGACGTACGGCGTGGTGACGGCGCTGCGCGGGCGCTGACCCGCGCACCAAGCGTAAGTGCGTCGTCCGCGGGCGGGTGGCTTGATGGAGCCATGCTCCGCCGCGCGCCCTTCCTCCTCCTCCTCCTCCTCGCGCCGCACGTCGCCCTCGCGGCGGACCTCTCCGTCTCGCCCGGGATGCTCGACGCCGCGATTGCGAGCGCCGCCGCCGGCGATACGATCCACCTCGCCGACGGCTACTACGGGGACGTCACGATTCGGGGACACATGACCGCCGAAACCGCGATCGTGGCGGACGGGAGCGACGTCCGGATGCGGACCGTCCGCTTCGCGGGCGCGAGCCAGTGGCGCTTGGAGGGCGTCCGCGTGAGTCCGTCGTTCGCGGCGTCGCTCGAGAAGACGACGATGATCTCGATCGACCGCGATAGCCACGACGTGATCGTCGAGCGCTGCGATCTGTTCACCGTCGAAGACACTGCCGGTTGGGGTGCGGCGGAGTGGATCGACGCGTCGAGCGGCATCGGCGTGAGCGGCCCGCGCTCGATCGTGCGCGCGAACCGGCTGCGCAACGTGGGGTACGGGATCAGCGTCAACCGCGGCACGGACCACGTGCAGGTGCTGCAGAACGAGATCGATTCGTTCTCGCGCGACGGCCTGCGCGGCATCGGCGACTTCGGCGTGTTCGAAGGCAACTACGTCGTGAACTCGTACGACGTCGACGACCATCGCT
>JAUHYN010000399.1 GCA_030426505.1 bacterium
GTGTCGGGGCGCGGAGTCGGCGAGATGCCTTCTCCCGACGAGCTCGCGGAAGAGATCCCGGTCGCCGAGACGCGCGCCTTCGTCAAAGTCGTGCTCGCGCGCGCGCGCGGTTACGCCCGGCTCTACGCGACCGAAGACGCGCCGCCGGAGGACCCGACGATCGACACGCCCCTCGCAGCGTTTGCAGAGCCGGACCACCTCCCGGCGCCGCCGGAACCGATCCCGGGAACCGATCGGTTCGTCCGCGTGTCGGGCCCGACGTTCGTCGACGTCGGCGACGACCTCCGGCACCGCGGCCCACCTGCGCTCTTTTGACGCCCGAACGTCCCGAATCAGGACAGCCGCCCCTACATCCCCCTACGAGCGCTCAATGACGGATGGACGCGGCGGTGTCATCCGACGCAGGTGCGCGAGGTTGCACGGAATTCGCGGAATTTCTGCGGCGAAGCGCCGCGATCCACGCGCGTATGCGTGAGAAATTTCACATTTGCTCGGGAGCTCTTCGATCCAAACCGACTCGCATCGGGTAAGGTTCCGAGCGCAGTACGCCTCTCCTGGTCTTCGCACGCTAGGGGAATTTGAACAGACGATCCGAACACATACCGAGGTGACTGAATACCATGCGACTCCAAACCATCACCGTCCTATCCCTCGTGGGCACAGCCGGCTCGTTCGGCTGCGAGGGATCGGACCCCGTCATCCCCCCATTGGAAATGCAGTTCGAAACCATGGCACTCGAGGGCGGAGTCCAAGGTGAGAACTACAACGCCACGCTCGAAGCGTCCGGCGGAACCGAAGAAGGCTACCGCTGGACCGTCTCCAGCGGATCGCTACCCGACGGATTGACACTGAGAGCAAACGGGACTCCGAGCACGCGCCTCTCCGGGACACCGGAGGCGGCCGGGACCTTCGACTTCACCGTCGAGGTCAAGGACTCGCGGGAGACGACCGCGTCGCAGAGCTTCACGGTCGAGATCGCCGCGCCGCCGCCGGATCTCACGCTCACGACGACCGACGTCCCCAACGGCGGGACCGACGTCGAGTACATGGCGGAGATCGTCGCGTCCGGTGGAACGGAGATGGGCTATCGGTGGCGCGTCAGCCAGGGCGGCCTCCCGGCGGGCCTGACGCTCGCACAGAACGGCACGCCGTCCACGATGATCACCGGCACGCCGCCGGCCGGCTCCGACGGTGACTACGAGTTCTCGATCACCGTCACGGACAGCGACAACAACGTCGCGACGCAGGCGTTCTCGATGAACGTCCAGAACAACGTCGTACCGCTGAACATCATCGCGTCGGACGTCCCGGACGGTGAGGAGAACATCGAGTACTCCGCGACGATCGAAGCCGAGGGCGGCAACGGCGCGTACACGTGGCGCGTGCAGGGCGGCGAGATCCCGCCCGGCCTCACGCTCGATCCGGGCGGTGCCGGTACGACGACGACCCTCGAGGGCACGCCGACCATGCCCGGCAACTTCACGTTCCAGGTCGAGGTGCGGGACGAGGAAGGCGAGAACGCGCGCAAGACGATCTTCATGAACGTCGCCGCGGAGCCGCCGCCGGTCCGCATCGTGACCAGCGAGATCCCGGTCGCCGAAGAGAACGCGCCTTACGAGGCCATCGTCCGCGCGATCAACGGCACGGAGATGGGGTACACGTGGTCGATCGACGAGGGCGCGCTCCCGGCCGGTCTGACCATCGGCGCCACCAGCCCGGCGGGCTCGCAAGAGACGACGATCTCCGGGACGCCGACGGAGTTCGGTCGCTTCGACTTCACGATCGTGGTGACGGACTCGCGCGGCAACCAGGATGACCAGCAGATCACGATGGAGGTCCGCCAAGAGATCATCCCCATTCAGATCGTCGGCGATACGAACGGCACGATCATCCTCCCCAACGCGGTCGGCGGTGAGCAGTACAGCGCGACGATCGCGGCGCAGGACGGCTTCGGGAACTACAACTGGGTCGCGGCCGGCTTGCCGGCGGGCATTCGCCTCGAGGTCCCCGGCACGCCGTCGACCACGTTCGGCGGGCTCCCGCAGGAGCTCGGGACGTTCACCGGGACGGTCACGGTCTACGACCTGAACAACGAGACGGACTCCGTGCAGGTGCAGATCACGGTCGACCCGCCGGCCACGCTGCCGACGATCGAGACCAGCGCCATCCCGAACGCGCCGATGTGCGGCGCCTACGCGCAGCGCATCACCGGTTCGGGCGGCTCGAACGCGAACTACACGTGGTCGATCGTCGGGGGCGCGCTCCCGCCGAACTTCACGATCGATCCGAACGGCACGCCGGGCACGACGATCCGCGGGACGACCGGGACGCAGACCGGAAGCTACTCGTTCACCGTTCAGCTCACCGACACGTTCGGCCTGACCGATACGCAGACCTACGGGATCGACATCACCAACGAGCCGGGCGGCTTCCGCTTCGCAATGCACATGGGTGACGTCGAGACGAGCTCGTTCAACCAGATCTACCTCAACGAGGTCTGCGGTTCGCCGAGCACCACGCCGATCGACCTGACCGTGCCCACGGCGCCCTCCGGCGGCGACGTCTGGACGAGCAACCACTTCGTGGCGGCCTTCTCCCCGAACGGCGAGTCGCTCGCGTACGTCGCGGACTTCACGGTCGACAACCAGTACGACGTGTACGTCGTCGATCTGCGCTCCGGCGCGCCGACCACGCCGCGCATCGTGAGCGACGGGCTCGGCTTCTCGGGCTCGCTGAGCGCGCAGTACCTCAAGTACAGCAACGACGGCACGAAGCTCTCGTTCATCGCAGACGCGACCGCGAGCAGCGCGGAAGAGCTGTTCGTCGTCGACCTCACGGACCCGTCCATGCCGGGGCAGGCCGTGCGCGTGAGCCAGCAGATGACGACGTCGGGCGCCGAGGTGGTGCTCTACGACTGGCAGTTCTCACCGGACGGCACGAAGATCGTCTACGAGGCCGACCCGACCTCGAGCGATCAGCGGCACTGGTTCGTCGACCTGTCGGCGCTCCCGAGCGGCGGCGCGCCGTCGCAGCCGATGGTCATCCACGAGCCGGGCTATGCGTCGGCCGACGTCAACGGGATCTTCCAGTGGACGCCGGACTCGCGCGCGATCATCTACAACGCGGACTTCTCGGGGACGACCAGCGAGGACAACTTCTACTGGGTCGATCTCTCCGGTCCGACGCCGGGGACCCCGATGCAGCTCAATGTCGCGTTGCCCGCCAACGCCGACTGCTACTCGTCGTCCGGGACGGACTTCGGGTACGGCTGGTCGATCTCACCGGACGGCACGAAGGTCGTGATCCTCTGCGAGATGGAGCTCGACAACGCACGTTGGCCGTACATCGTCGACATCTCCGGGACGTTCCCGGGCGAGCCGATGCGCGCGATCGATCTCTCGCCGCTGGCGGGTCGCTACGTCGACAAGGTCCGCTGGTCGCCGGACAGCACGCACATCGTCTTCTACGGAGACCTCGTCACGGCGTCGGGCGCCGAAGAGCTCTTCATGGCGGACGTGAGCGGGCCGCTCCCCGCGCCCACGCAGCTCATCGCGCCGGCGGTGAGCACGGGCCAGGAGATGTACACGAGCCCGTACCACTTCGCCGCGTTCTCGCCGGACATGACGAAGGTGTTCTTCATCGGCGACTTCGCGACGGACGGCTACTACGAGCTGTGGCAGGTCGACATCTCGAACGGCGCGCCGTACCAGCGCGTGCGCGTCCACCCGCCGTTCACGCAGTCGTCGCAGGACGTCTACCACTTCCGAATCTCGCCGGACGGGAACAAGATCGGCGTGTTCGTCTACGAGAACAGCGCCTACAACCTGTTCGTCGCGGACATCTCGGGCCCGGTCCCCACCGGTTGGGCGCGCGCGCACAGCACGCCGGTGTCCTCCACGGGTGACCTGATCTCGACACAGACCACGACGTGGTCGGGCGGCTGGTCGTGGTTCTGGACGCCGGACAGCCAGTCCATGATCTTCGCGGGCGCCTTCGGAACGGCCGGCGCGGACGAGATGTGGATCAGCGATGTGAGCGGCGCGCCGCCGTACGTCGAGCAGCGGCTCTCGGTGCCCAACAGCAACACGAGCCTCGACGTCATGCGGACGTGGGCGCAGGGCGAGTACGCGCTGCCCTGGCAGTTCCAGCGCCCGTAGACGCTTCGAATCGAAGCCCCACCGCGCGCGCCGCGGTGGGGCGCCTCTCCCTCCTCACTCCAGAACGCATCGAGCCGACGCACCGGCCCCCGCACCCGTTCGTGCGGCGTTCGTGCGTCGCGCGCTTCAGTCGCGTTCCAGCATTCGCTATGGAGAGGTTGCGTGGTCGTGTTGCTGCTCCTCTCGCTCGCCGCGGCCGACGGCGAGCAGGTGTTCGTGGAGCGCACGACGTTGTCCTCGACCGTCGCCGCGATGCTCGCGGAGGAGCTCGGTGAGGAACGGGTGGTCGCGTCGTCGACGGTGGCGACCCACGTCGCGCGCGTGGAGCCCCAGGGCGACACGCTGCTCATCACCGTTCGGGCGAGGGACCAGCTCGTCCTGGCGCGGACGATCGCGGTCGACGTCCTGCCGGCCTCGCTGCGCGTCGCGGTGCTGCTCGTCGCGCGGACCGTGCGGCTCGGTCCGCCCCCGACCCTGACGACCACCGCACCCGCCCGCGCGCCGCCGCCACCGACTGCGGGGCGCCTGACGATCGCGCCGCAGGCGCTGCTCGCGTGGTGGGCGCGGCCGAGCGTCACGCCGCAAGTCGGCTTGCTCGTGAGCGCGGCCTACGCCGACGGGTGGCTGGGCGTGCAGCTGACCGGCGCGATCGCGGGGGGCCTGTGCTGTTCCCGGAGTACCTCGGACGTGGACGCGACCGCTCTCGAGCTGCACGCGGCGCTGGAGGCGAAGGGGCGGGTGTTCGAGCTCGGGGGTTGGGGCCTCGCGTTGCTGGTCGGGACGGGGGTCTCGGGGTACTTCGTGGACGCGGCGCCGGTGTTCGTCGACAGCCCGAGCCCGGGCACGAGGCGGACCGTGCGCGACGCCCAGCTGAGCCTGCTGGGGGGCGCGGAGATCACGTACCCGCTCTCGGCGCGCCTCGCGGCGCTGGCCCGACTGACGGTGCGGTGGGCGCCCGTGGACCGCGAGGTCGTCGCGCCGGCCGCGCTGGGCGGAGAGGGCGTGGTGACGGGCCGCGTGGCGCCCTGGTTCTCCGCGGGCGTCGCGTGGGATGCTCTGTAGGTCCGAATCGTTTTGAAGGTGGGCGCCGGTCCTGGCGACCCATGGACGCGATGGAGGTGGGCATGCGGGCGGCCGTGCCCCCGGTGGTCGAAGAGCGGGGGGCCAGGGCGAGCGATCTGACGACGGCGGTGCTGTTCCGGCGGCACTTCGACGACGTCTATCGCATCGTGGCGCGGCTCCTCGGGCCGGGCGCGTCGCACGCGGACATCGAGGACGTCGTCCAGCAGGTCTTCCTCCAGGTACACCGCTCGCTGCCGCGCTTCCGGGGGGACTCGAAGGCATCGACGTGGCTGTACGGGATCGCGTCCCGGGTGGTCCTGACGCAGCTGAGGTCGTGGGGGCGGCAGCGGCGGCTCGAGCGGGCGGTCGAGACGGAGCTCGCGCAACCCTACGACGAGCGCGACCCGGAGAAGGCGGCGGCGGATCGGCAGGCGCTGGCCCGCGTGTGGCGCGCGCTCCTGAAGGTGAAGCCCAAGAAGCGGGTGGTGTACGTGTTGTTCGAGATCGAGGGCCTGAGCGGGGAGCAGATCGCCGAGCAGCTCGAGGTCCCGATCTCGACGGTGTGGACGCGCCTTCACCACGCGCGTCGCGAGCTCGATCGATTGCTCGCGAAGCAGGAGGCGGCGCGATGACCCATGAAGAGCGAAGGACGCCGCGCCTCGAGGCCGCGAACGCGATCCTCGGTGAGTACGCGCCGAGGCCCACGCCGGGCGCGAGCGATCGGGTATGGCGGAGGGTCGAGGGCCAAGAGGCGGCCCGGCCGTGGATCGGTTGGACGGAGGTGTTCGCGGTCGCGGCGGCGTTGGCCGTCGTCTTGGTGGTGCGCGGGTGGTCGACGAGCGCAGGGGGCGAGGGCTGGCGCGAGGTCGCGTCGGGCGCCGTGCTCGAGGTCCACCGGGCGCGGGTCGAGACGTTGGCGCCCGCGATGGTCCGGACGCCGGCCAAGGCTTCGGGGCGGACCGTGGTGCAGGTCGTGGAGGGGCGCCTCGCGTTCGACGTGGCGCCGCGGGCGGCGGGGGAGACGTTCGTGGTGGAGACGCGCCACGCGATCGTGACGGTGGTCGGCACGCGCTTCGAGGTCCTTGCGGACGACCTCGGTACGACGGTCGAGGTCGAGGAGGGCGTCGTCGAGGTGGAGCCGCGCGCGGGGATCGCGCGGCGGCTGCGCGCAGGGGAGCGAATCGAGGTCGCGAGCGCGGCGGCGGTGGCCGACGGGAAGATCGCGGCGCGCGCGGCGACGGGACCGGGGGCGGCCGGGGGCGCGGGTTCGGGTTCGAGCTCAGGTTCGAGATCGGGCGCAGGGTCGCGTTCGGGTTCGGAATCCTCCGGTGCGGGCTCCTTCGGTTCGGCGCCCTTGGCTGGTGCGCCTCCGCGCGGTCAGACCGGGGAGTGGGCAACGGCCGGAGGACTGTCCGCGTCGGCGGCAGCGGACACCGCGCTCGCGCGAGGCTCCGCGCCCACAGCGGGCACCGAAGCGGCGCGGCGTTCGCCCGGTTCGGCCGAGGCGCCCGGTTCGGCGTCGGCTGGGGAGACCGGAGCGGCTTCGGCGACGGGCAGTAGCCCCGCTTCGGCGTCGCATTCGGGTCCGGCCTCCGCTTCGACGTCGGGTTCGGGTGCGGCCTCGGCTTCGGCGTCGCATTCGGGTGCGGCCTTGGCGTCGGGTCGGGCGTCTGCTTCAGGCTCGGGCTCCGCGTCAGGTTCGGGATCCAGTTCAGGCTCGGGCTCCGCGTCAGGTTCGGGCTCCGCTTCAGGCTCGGGCTCCGCGTCAGGTTCGGGCTCCGCTTCAGGTTCGGGCTCCGCTTCAGGTTCGGGCTCCGCTTCAGGTTCGGGCTCCGCGTCAGGTTCGGGCTCCGCGTCAGGTTCGGGCTCCGCGTCAGGTTCGGCCGCGGCAACGGGCTCAGCTTCGGGCGCGGCCTCCGCGTCAGCCTCGGGCTCAGCTTCGGGTTCGGGCTCCCCGTCAGGTCCGGCCGCCGCAACGGGCGCCGCGACCGCCCGCGCCCCGGCCCCCACCGACAACACGCTCACGGCTCGCACGGGCGCCGCCCGGACCGCCCGCGAATCGCGCCCGACGCCCGACCCGGTCCCGCCCCGGGAGCGCCTCCGGATGGCGCGGGACGTCGTCGC
>JAUHYN010000400.1 GCA_030426505.1 bacterium
ACGAGGAACTGCGCGTCGGGCGCGTACGCGGGGTAGTAGCGGTTGAAGCCATCCTCCTCCGTCACGAGATCCATCGGCGCGCTCCACCCTCCGCCCGGGAGCGCTTCGACGTAGCTGATCCCGCCGCGCCCCGGGCGCTGCGACGTCTGGTGCCGCGTGACCTTCGTGTACGCGATGCGATCGCCGCGGGGTGACCAGTCCGGGTGGGTGGGTTCGTGGCCGAGCGGGATCGTCTCCACGACGTCGCCGCTGTTGCCGTCGCGGATGCGGATGTTGGTGTCCGGCGGGTTGCCGTCGCCGTAGATCGCGGCGAAGAGATTCGAGTCCGGGTTCCACGACTGGAACTGTTCGCGGCGGTCGTTCGCGAACGGCGTGAGTTCTGTGCGGCCCTCGACGTCGATCACCGTGAAGCGCCCGTCGTTCTGGCCGTTCTGGCTCAGCGTCATGCGGCGCCCGTTGCGTGAGACCGCGTGGCAGCCGTAACAGCCGCCGCCCTGGAAGGGGTAGAAGCGCTCCGGCGTCTGGTCCGGATCGCCGAAGTCCACGCGCATGATCGAAGTGCCGTTGGAGGTCGTCCAGTAGTAGATGCCGCCGATGACGTCGACCGGCGCGATGTTCATCTCGAACGTGTCGGACGTCCCGCTGGTGTCGGCGCCGTCCGACGTCCCGCGCACGGTGATCTCGATCGGCGCGATGCCGCGCGCGGTGTTCGAGAGCACCGTCCACACGTCGGCGCTGGTCGTGTACACGCGCCCGTTCGCGAGCGGATCGCAGCGCGTGTAGACCAAGACGTCGAGGCCGTTCGCGGCGAAGCGGATCTCGAAGAGGTCGTTGCCCGGGCCGGGGAGGAAGTGAATCTCCACGCGCCCGAGGTTCGGCGGGAACATCACGCCGTCGTTCGGATAGACCAACGTCGGCGCGCGCGCCGAGTCTTCGTTGGTTCCATTGAATACATCGCCGGGGCTCGACGGGAGCATCGGCGTCCCCGGGGGCTGCACCTCGATGACCTGCTCGACCACCACGGTCACCGTCGCGCTCGCCGAGAAGCGCCCGACCCGCGCGGTCACGACCGTCACTCCGCCCGCGAGGCCACTCACGAACGTGGCGCCGTCCATGCGTCCGACCATCCGATCGGACAGGTCGAAGTCCGCGACCGCCGTGACGTCCTCGGGATCGGGCGCGACCGTCGTGACCGTGAACGCTTGCCGGCCCGGCTGGGTCCCGTCGATCACCAGGCGCGCCGCTTCCGGATCGATCTCGATCCCCGTCACATCGTCGCCCAGCTCCACGCCCGCGTCGCGGTCCGGGTCGCCGCCGCCGCCCGGGCCGTCCCCGCAGTCGCAGCCGGCGAAGAGCAGGACCGTCAGGCCGAGGAATACACGACGCATCGCGACAGAACACGTACCGTCGCTGGGGCGGTCACCGCAAGCTACCGGCTGCGGCCCCGCGGCTCGCTCACCTCGAAGCCCCGGGGTGCGGTCACGCGGAACATCGTGGAGACCTCGCGGCGGCCGCGCCCGTCCAAGCGGACGACCAGTTTGGACAGGCCTGTGTCGGGATCGACCTCCTGCCCGTGCTCGGCGCTCAGGAGCTTCACGTTGGTGTCGTCCGTCCGGCTCACCGGGATGCGCTCACGGAGGACCAGCTCGACCGGCTCGTCGGAGAGGTTCTCGACCCACGTCGAGACTTCGAACGTGTGGCTGAGCGTCCCCACGATCGCGCTCTTGTGGGAGGACATCTTCGCCTGTCGTCGCACGCGCACGTCGCGCTGCACGCCGAGCGGGAGGAAGAACCGCTGCCCTGGCTCCACGCGCTCGAGGATCGTCTGGCCCGCGTAGCTCGCGCCGTCGAATAGGCTCACGCGCCCCGGCAACAGGACGCGCCGGCTGTCGTTCGTCACCTCGGCGACTCGCGTCGCGACCGGGCGTCGGCGCGGGGGCACCTCCACGTGGACGTTCGTGAGGAGCTCCTCGGCGTAGAGCAGCACGCGGGTCGGGCGCAGTCGCGAGACCACCTTCGCGCGCGCGGGCGCGCGGATCTCGAGCGCGCCCGTACTGTTCGAGTCCATCACCGCGCCGACGCTCGCGCCGGCGGGGCCTCGCTTGCTCCCGCGCAGCACGACCTTCGACAGCTGCGGCGCGTCCTGGATCGTCGGCGGCGGGGAAGTGGTCGCGATGATCTCGACGTCCTCCCAATCTTCGCCCGTCGTCTGGTTCACGATCGCCACCAACGCGAGCTGGAGGTGTTCGGGGGCGGCGCGACTGGCCGCGATGTACCGCGCGTCGTAGCCGGGCGACCAACGCGCGCGCTGCGTGAAGTACGCGAGATCGATCTGCACCGCGCCCTTCGCGTTCGCCGGCACGTCGACCACCACGCGCACGCGCGATCCGATGCGCACCGGGCGCTCCAGCTTGCGCTCCTCACCGAGGAGATCCGCGAGGCGCTGCTGGAGTCGCTTCCGCTCGTCGCGACGAATCGCCTTCGCCTTCGCGAGCCGCGCGCGGGTCTTGCGGAGGTGCTCGAACGTCTGGTTCCAGCGCTCGAGGTTCGGGGCCTCCGACAGCCAGTCCGCCGACAGATCCGCCATCGCGATCTGCGCGTAGCGATCCACCAGCGACGACGCGTGCTCCTCCGTGTTCTCCGCGTCCGAGAGCGACGCGAGCTCCACGTCGATCTCCTTCATCTCCGCGCGCACCGTGGCGAGGCGGCCCTCGGGCACCTCTTCGAGCTCGGGCTCGACCACAACCGTCGTCACCCGCGACGGCGTGACGCGATCCCCGGACACGAGCCACGCCGCGGCGCGCACCGTCGTCGCGTCGAGGTCCACCGCGAGCCCGTCGAACTCGACGCCGCGCGCCGCGACGTCGGCCGCCACTTCCACCGAGCGGGTCAGCTCCGCGCGGTCCGAGAACAGCCGCGCCTCTCTCACCTTCCCGACGCTCACGATTGCAGCGCCTCCGAGATCGAGTAGTCCTTCGGGCTCTCGATCTCGTACGTGAGCATCACGTCCGCGCGCCCCTTCGGCGCGACCTGGAGCTCGAACGTGAGGACGCCCGAGACGTCGTCGAGGCGCGCGTCCCGGGGCTCGGTCTTCATCAACCGGACCCGCACGTTCGCGTCCGCGGAGATCGGGACCTGGTCCTGCACCTCGACGAGGATCGGCGCGTCGAGGTGGCTCTCCACTTCGATCTGCACCTCGATCACGCGGACGTCCTCGCGGGTGATCAGGCCCTCGGTCCGCATCGACGTCCGGCTCTGACGCCGCGCGGTCACCCGCGTCTCCGCGCCGAGATCGATCGTGAGGCGCTCCTTCGGGAACGCGACCTTCATCGGCACGGTGCCCGAGTAGCGGTCGTCGTCGAACACCGCCGCCGTGCCCGGCAACAGCGGGACGCGCGCCGAGTTCGTGATCGCGAGCCGCGCGAACGCGTGCCCGGTGATCGCCGGTCGCAACAGGTAGCGCACCTCGCACGGGAACTGCGCGCGCCCGACGGTGAGCCGGTGCTGTTCGTGTCCGGACGGAACCGAAGCGCGATCGATCGCGACGAGCTCGAAGTCGAAGCCGCCGCACGTCTCGCGCGGCGGGGGCTCGTGCTCGAAGCGCGCCCAGTCCGGGTGATCGGGGGAGGGCGTCTGCATCACGCCGATGTTCGTCGTCCCCTCGCGCGGCGTGGGCGACGGGCGCCCCGTGCGCTGCGCCTCGACGAGCTCCGTCGCCGTCGGGCCCATATCGATCTGCTGCGCGATCGCGGTGATCTCCGAGAAGACGCCCTCCTCGAGGCGCTGCTTGTCGCGCGGGTTCGTGTCCGCCTCCGGGTTGCTGCCGGGACCGAGCAGCGCCGGGCTGAACGGCATCTGCGCGATCGCCTCCGCCGAGATCGAGAGATCGCCCGTCGCCGCTTCGTGGTCGAGGAAGCCCGGCGACGAGATGCTCGAAGTCGGGTTCGACTTCGGCATCGGCGGCGGCAACAGCGCCGGCTCGAGCACCGACGCCGCGCGCGGGAGCGGCTCGTGTCGACCGGACGTCGGCTTCGTGGGGTGCTCGAGGACCCACGGGCGGAGGCGATGGAGCGCGAGGCCCTCTTCGATCACCGCGGTCGACGCGCGCACGGCCGTGTCCTCCCAGTCCTCGCCCGTCTCCTGCCACACCTCCGCGTAGCGCGTGATCTCGATGGTCGGCATGCCGCGCGTGAGGCGCAGGTCGTAGAACGGACGCCACGTCGCCCACCCCATCGCGTACATCAGCTCGACCTTCGCGGTCTGCTTCGTGTCGCTCGCGATCGTCACCATCACGCGCGTGCGATCGCGCAGCGTCGCCGACGGGCTGTCGCGATCGCGGCGCTGGCTCTTCCGTTGGTCGAGCTCGTCCGCGGTGACCTGTCGCTGGTAGTCGGCCATGCGGAGCTGGAAGAGGGTCTCGCGGCGCCGCTCGACCAACGCGTCGAGGCCCTGGAGGAACTTCTCCGGCGCGAGCACGCCTTCGAGCGCGCGATCCTTGTTCGGGACCACGGCGTCGATCATCTCGAGCTCGGCCGCGAGGCCTTCGGCGCGTCCCGTCAGATCGAACAGGCGCTCGGTGAGCGTCTCGATCGCCGAGTCGAGGTCGGTCGTGGGATCGGGGCCGACCGACGGGAGCTCCGGCAACAGACCGAGCTCCACCCGACACACCTCGCCGGCGTCCGTCTCGACCCGCAAAGTGGCCGGATCGACCTCCCGTGGGAGATCCTCGAAAACATACGTCGTCTCGCCAGCCTCGAGCGTGACCTCGACGACCCGAACGACGTGCGCATGTTCCGAGAACACCGTGACGCGTTCGACTCGACTCTCACCACAGAGGACCGGCGTATCCTCCCCCGCCATCCGCACCGCGAGGATACATCGGTTGCCGCGAAAGGAAGCGGGTGGTAACCCCCGAGCGACGTGAAGGCGGCCCGCGTCACCAACTGCCCCAACTGCGGCGGGCAGGTCGAGTTCAAGGCGGGCGCCTCTCTGCTGTCCGTCTGCGGCTACTGCAGCAGCGCCGTCGCGCGGGTCGGCGACGACATCACCGAGCTCGAGATCCTCGGCCAGGTCGCCCCGCTCGCGGACATCGGCTCGCCGCTCGCCCTCGGCGTCTCCGGCCGCTACGACAAGAAAGGCTTCACGCTCGTCGGTCGCGTCCAACTCGACTACGGCTCCGGGCCCTGGAACGAGTGGTACGCCGCGTTCGACGACGGCCGCTGGGGCTGGCTCGCCGAAGCGCAGGGCAAGGTCTACCTGACCTTTGGGCGGGCCGAACCGCAGGCGCCGAGCTACCCGGCCGCGCGCGTCGGCAGCCGGTTCGCGCTCGGCCCCCACGAGCTCACGGTCGTGGAGCGGCGCCGCGCAACGTTCGTCTCCGCGGAGGGCGAGCTCCCGTTCGCGGTCCAACCGGGCGCCCAGTTCTTCTACTGCGACGTCGAAGGACCGGACGGCCTGTTCGGCACGATCGACTACGGGACGCAGCCGCGCGAAGCGGAGTCGTTGTTCCTCGGCGTCGAGCGCAAGTACGAGGACTTCTTCGACAAGAGCGTCCTGAGGGACTACGCGCCGACCGAGGCCGCGGCCGGCGTCGCGATGAACTGCCCGAACTGCGGCGCGGCGGTCGAGCTCCGCGCGCCGGACGACGCCCAGCGCGTCACGTGCGGCAGCTGCGAGTCGCTCCTCGACTGCAGCAAAGGCAGCGAGCTGTACCTGATGTCGGCCGCGAAGCAGCGCGGCCCCGATCCCCAGATCCCGCTCGGCAGCGTCGGGAAGTTCGAGCACGGCACCTATACGGTCTACGGGCTCCTCACGCGCAGCGTCACGTTCGACGGTGTGCGGTACGCGTGGCAGGAGTACCTGCTCCGCGACGAGCGCCGCGGCGGCTACTACTGGTTGATCGACAACGACGGGCACTGGACCTTCGTGCGGCCCGTCTCGGCCGGCGCCGTCACCGAGCGCGGGCGATCCGCGCGCTTCGAGAATCGGACGTACCGGCACTTCTCGTCGTCGTCGGCGCAGGTCGACGCGCTGCGCGGCGAGTTCTACTGGAAGGTTCAGGTCGGCGACCGCGTCGGGACCAGCGACTACGTGATGCCGCCGTACATCCTGTCGCACGAGCGCTCGCCGGAAGAGGCGACGTGGTCGGCGGGTGAGTACCTCGAGCGCGACGTCGTGCAGGCAGCGTTCAAGCTGAAGCGGCCGCTCGCGCGCGCGCAGGGCATCGCGCCGAATCAGCCGAACCCGGCGGGCCCGTCGTTGAAGGCTTCGTGGCGGTTCGGCCTGATGTTCTCGGCGCTGCTCCTCGGGCTGTCGTTCCTGATGGCGATGACCTCGGATAACGCGCAGGTGTTGTCCGAGACGTGGTCGCTCCCCGCGAAGACGCGCGGCGGGAACGAGAAGCCGCGGCGCGTGACGGGTGATCTGCTCCGCAGCAAGCCGTTCGAGGTGAGCGGCAAGAGCGCGCTCGAGATCACCGTGACGTCCGACGTGAAGAACAGCTTCGTCTTCGTGGAGGGGACGCTGATCGAGCAGGGCACGAACAAGCGCGTCCCGTTCGGCGTCCACGTCGCGAACTACTCGGGCTACGTCGGCGGGCAGACGTGGTCGTCCGGCGCGTACCAGCGCACGGTCTACGTGGGCGGCGTGCCGTCCGGGAGCTACGTCGCGGAGCTGAAGCCCGAGTGGGTGACCGGCCGCGGCGAGCCGACGAAGCTGCAGCTCCAAGTGCGGTCCGACGTCTTCATCGGATCCCACGCCACGTTCTTGTTCTTCATCCTGTGGCTGTTCCCGCTGCTGCAGGGCATTCGTTACTTCGGTTTCGAGAAGCGTCGCTGGATGGAGAGCGACCACGCGGGGGTGTGATCGACATGGCGTTCTTGGGTGGTTTGTTCTCGAAGTTCTATCTCCTCGCCGGCGCGACGATCCTCCTCGGATACGTCGTGGTCGAGACGGGGGGCTACGTGTTCAGCGGTACCGATCGGCGGCCGTCGTTGAGCAGCGGTGGATCGTCGTCGTCGAGCGGCGGGCGCCGCGGCGGCGGCGGTGTGTTCTTCTTCGGCTCCGGGTATCGGGGAGGGAAATGACAGATGTTCTGGGAGACTCAGCAGGGCCACATGGTGGCCTCCGTCGTCTATTCACTGATCGGGGTCGCGATCTTCGCCATCGCGTTCCTCGTCATGGAGCGGGTCGCGCCCTTCTCGCTCCGTAAGGAGCTCGCCGAGGACGACAACGTGGCGGTCGGCATCCTCCTCGGCTCGGTGGTGATCGGGCTGTCGATCATCATCGCATCCGCCATCGGCGCGTGAGCGTCGCCGCGTC
>JAUHYN010000401.1 GCA_030426505.1 bacterium
CACGACCGACGACAAGGGCGTGTTCGAGCTCCGGCGCCTCCCGCTCCGTACGCACGAGATCGACATCTCGATCCGCGCGTCGGGCGGGACGCCGCCGCGCGCGGTGCGCGCGGAAGCGCGACTCGAAGCGGACGGCCAATCCATCGAGCTCGGCGAAGTGCGCTTGGGCGGACTCGCGGATCTCACGGGATCGATCCGACTCGCCGACGGCACCTCGGACGCGGACGCGCAGGGGACGCTCGTCGTGCTCGCGACGACACCCTTCGCCGCGGTCGTCGGCGCGAACGGTCGGTTCGCGTTCCGCCAGATACCGCCGGGCGCGTACGACGTCGTCGCGTACCGCGCCGGCTACGAACGCGGCGGCTATGACGCCGTCCGCATGCAGCCGGGCATCAGCGCGGACCTCGCCGAGATCGAGCTGCGCCCGACGACGGTGACCGGTCCCGTCGAGGTGCGTGGCCGCGTGGACGTGGTCGGCGGCGCGGACGACGGCGTGATGACCACCTTCATCACCGAGACGACGAACGCGACGCCCGACGCCTACTCCGCGCCCCCGACCGACGGCGAGGGCGTGTTCACGGTGACCGTGCCGCAGGGGCTCTACCGCGTGCGCTTCGAGCGCGCCGATCTACGGACGTCGGAGCTGCGCAACGTGGTCGTGACCGCCGACGGCGCGGCCGGGCTCGACCCGGTCTACCTCGGGCTCGCGGAGCCCGGCGACCAAGACGGGGACGGCATCCCGGACGCCGAGGACGAAGACGACGACGGCGACGGATGCCCGGACGCGATGGACGAGTACCCCAACGACCCGCTGTTCTGCTTCGACACCGACGGCGACCAGATCCCGGACGCCGAGGATCCCAACAACGACGGCGACACGCTGACGGACGTCGAGGAGCTCAGCGAAGGCCTCGACGGATGGGTGACGAACCCCTTCGACGCGAACACGGACGGCGACCTGTTCGACGAGCGGAACGACGACGTGGACAACTGCCCGCTCTTGGCCACGGACGAGCAGTCGCCGGACCCGGACGGCAACGGCATCGGCGAGGCCTGCGAGGAGACCGCCGTAGGCCCGACGCCGGGGCCGCGGCCGACCATCACCTCGGTGACACCGACGGTCGCCCCGATCGGCGCCGAGATCCGGATCGAAGGGACGGACTTCGTCCCGAACCTCGCGCTCACGTCGGTGAGCTTCGGGGGCGCGCTCGCGTATGTGGAGGCCGTGGCGCCGACGCAGATCTCCGTACTCGTCCCGCCGGGAGCGAACTCGGGTACACTGAAGGTCTTCAGCGGACCGTACATCGTCACGGCGAGCACGGCGTTCACGTTGATCCCGCCGCCGATCGTCCGGTCGTTCACGCCGGTGTCGGTGCGGCCCGGCGGCCTCGTCGCGGTGCTCGGCGAGCGCTTCGACGCACCGGACACCCAAGTCACGGTCGGCGGGCGCGCGACGGATCCGACGGCGTGCCCGCCGGGGATCGCGGGGGACCCGGAGGCGTTCTGCTTCCGCCCGGCGCCCGGTACATTGAGTGGAAGGATCAGCGTCGTATCGTCCTACGGGACGGGGACGAGCGTGGCGGCGTTGACCGTCCTCGAGGGACCCCAGATCACGCGCTTCACGATCAACCCGGTGTCGCCGGGCGCGACCACGACGATCCTCGGCAGCGGCTTCGGGACAGAGGGGCTGATCGGTGACGTGAAAGTGGATCTGGTGGGCGCGACCGACCTCGATCCCGAGTCCGTGACGGAGACGTCGATCACGATTCGCATCCCGTCGATGGGCGCGTCCACGGGGAACGTCGTGGTCCGTCACCCGTCCGGCATGATCACGTCGACGCAGCCGCTCACGATCGACGCCGGCGCGCCGGCCGTCGCCGACTACGAACCGAACCCCGTCCTCGAGGGAGAGGAGGTCGCGCTCTTCGGCTTGAACCTCCAGGACGTGACGATGCTCGAGTTCGCGAACGGCGTCACGGTGCCGGTGAACAACGCAGTGAGTACATCGGTGACCGCGACGGTCCCCGTGGGCGCGGGCCCGGGCCCGGTCACGGTCATTACGCCGACGGGACGAGCGACGGCGAGTCAGCGGCTCGCGATCGTCTCGGTCCTCGAGAACACGCCGATCCCGGGGAACCCGGCGTTCGTCTTCGGGTTCGCGCAGGGGCTCGGTGACACGTTCATCGCGATGACGACCGGCATGGGCGCCGCCGTCTACGTCATCGATGGGACCACGCTGACCCTCGTCGGATCTCCGGCGCCTTCGGCCATCGCGTTCGCGCGCCAGATCTTTGGATCGAGCCGCGGCACACGCGCGCTCGTCTTCGCGGACTTCCCGACGGCGATCGTCACGGTCGAGCTCCCAGCGGGGACGCCGATCGCGAGCTGTCCGTGGTCCGGGACCGCGCCGACCGAAATCACCACGAGCCCCGACGGCCGCTACGCGTTCTTCCACGACATACCGGTGGCTGGCGAAGACGGCATCTACCGTGTCGACATGGAGACGGGGCTCTGCGACATCCTCGGCGCGACGACGTCGGAGGTGCTCCGCGGTATCGGCCTCGTGGGGACGGAGCTGCTGGTGAGCGAGAGCGGCACGGGCGTCGGTGGCGACTTCGGCCTCATGAACATCGATCCGACCGACGGCATCCCGGACGGGACCTACGTGAGCCCGTTCGGTTCCCTCAACACGGACGTCGGTCAATTCTCGAAGTTCTACCAGTACCTCGGCGCGCCGACCCGCGTGTTCGCGGTCAACGCCAACATCTCGTCACGACTCACGTCGCTGTCGATCTCCGGCGCGGCGGCGACGGAGCAGTACGGCGGCGGGACCGCGGGTGGCCCGTCGGCACAGTCCACGAACACGCGGTGGATCGTCCGTGACGGGCTCACCGGGCTCCGCATCGACGACCTCGCGCGCAAGCGCATCGCGAACACGGTCGGTCCCCGGCCGATTGGGAGCCCGATCGCGCTGAACGATCCCGCGACGTTCGTCTACCCGAGCCTCGCGACCCAGGGAACGGTCGTGCGGGTGGAGATTCGCGAGTAAATCGTACGAGCGCCGTTCAATCCGAGGTCACGGCGCGCCGATAACGCTCTCGAGTGTCCTCGGTAGCCCGCATCGTCCATTGGTTGGATCTCGACCTCCAGGATCCACCGGAGGCGGCACGCGATATCCTCGGCCGGCTCCGGAAGAACTCGTTCATCTACTTCGCGGGCTACCTCGCGTTCGCTTCGATCTCCCCACTGACGTCCGAACTCCCAGCCCTCGCCGTCCTCTTCGGGGCCGCGCTCTTCACCCTCGGAGCGGTGCGGCTGCGTGCCATTCTGAGGCACGAGAGGACGCCCGATCGAACGACGGAGTCGGCCGCGGCGCGCGTCGCCAAGGTGTGCATCATCGGTCAGGCGTCCACCTGGGGGCTCATCACCGCCACCGCGATCTTCCTGTACGGCTACGAGGCCGACGCCTGGCTCGGGCTCGTCATCACGGCGGCGCTCGGGACCGGCGGCGTGAGCGCGTTGGGGCCGAGTCGGCGCGGGCAGATCGTCTACCTCTTCGGCCTGATGCTCCCGACGCTCCTCGCGGCGGTTCGTCACGGAGGGACGCAGGGCATGGCGATGTCCGCGCTCTCGGTCATCTTCTACGTGTTCGCCGGACGCCTCGCCCGGCAACTCCACCTCGAGTACCGCGCGCGCATGCACGACCTCTCGCTCCTCGGCGCGCAGAACGTCGCGCTCGAGGCGGCGCGAAGTGAAGCGGAGGAGCGCACTGCGCAGCTCGAGGAAGCCCGCGCGGCGGCGGAGCGCGCGAGCACCGCGAAGACGCGCTTCCTCGCGAACATGAGCCACGAGATCCGCACTCCGATGAACGGCGTGCTCGGTATGATCACCCTCTCCCTCGACGGTGATCTCGACGAGGAGCAGCGCTCACAGCTCGAGACCGCGGCCACGTCCGCGCGCGCGTTGCTCCGCATCATCAACGACCTCCTCGATCTCTCGAAGGTCGAGGCCGGCAAGCTCGAACTCGAGCTCGCGCCGTTCTCCCCCGCGCGGCTCCTCCGGAGCATCGACCGAATCCTCGGCCCCGCCGCCCGCGAGCGCGGCGTCGCGCTGACGTGCCCGGACGACGCGTCACTCGCGGCCGAGTTCGTGGGCGACGAGGGGCGGCTCCGACAGGTCTTGCTGAACCTCGTGAGCAACGCGTTGAAGTTCACCAGCCAGGGCACCGTCCGCGTCGAGGGGCGCGTGACGTTGGACGGAGACGACGGCGTGTTTCGCTGCGCGGTCATCGACACGGGCATCGGGATGCCCGCCGCCGTCCTCGCGCGTGTCTTCGATCCGTTCGAGCAGGCCGACGTCTCCACCTCACGGCGGTACGGCGGCACCGGCTTGGGCCTGACGATCTCTCGCCAGCTCGTCGAGTTGATGGGCGGGCGCCTCGTCGTCTCGAGCGAAGAAGGCGTCGGGACGCAGGTCGCACTCGAGCTCCGTCTCCCGCGCCACCGCGCACGCTCCGCGACGGAGGCGTCGACGACGCCGGTGCGCGTGGCCACGCGCGCGCTCCGCGTCCTCGTCGCCGAAGACAACGTGGTGAACCAGCTCGTCGTCCGGAGGATGCTCGAGCGCGCGGGACACGTCGTGACGACGGTCGAAGACGGTGTCGCCGCCGTCGCGGCGGTCGCGGCCGGCGACTACGACGTCGTGTTGATGGACGTGGACATGCCGATGCTCGACGGCATCGAAGCGACGCGCGCGATTCGCGACAGAGAGCGGGCGGACGCGGCGCGGCGCCTCCCGATCATCGCGCTCACCGCCCACGCGCTCCCGGAATCCGTCGAGCGCTGCAGCGCGGCCGGAATGGACGCGCACCTCGTGAAGCCCGTGGACCGCGCGGCGTTGCTCGACACGCTGGCGGGGCTCCCCGCGGCGTCGTCGCGAGCGGATCGCGGCGAAGTGCCGGCCCCGGCGTAGCGTCACCCGCCGACGACGGACTCGAAGTCGCGCCCCCGGAAGGGATCGTCGGTCGCGGCCTGGTGGCGGTCCAATCGATCGCGGAGCTCTGCGAGCACCGGTGCGAGGGCGACGTCAGCGATCCGGTTATCCTGCTCATTCGGATCGACCGTGAGATCGTAGAGCTCTTCGGGGACGCGCGGCGCCAACCACGGGTGGTCGGGCTCGAGCGTCGACACGAAGTCACGCACCCACGCCTGACCGCCCCCCTCGAGTGGGATGGGGCGGTCGTCGTAGTTTCGGATGTAGCGGTAGCGCTCGGTGCGAACGCTGCGCATCGGGAACGCGTCGCCGGTGTGATTCGTCATCTCGCCGAACACGCCGTCGCTCGTCCACGGAGCGTCCGACGCGCCGAGGAGCGGCGCGAGCGAGCGCCCCTGCACCGTGGGCGGGATCTCGATCCCCGCGAGTCCGAGGAGCGTCGGCATGAGATCGACCGACGCGACGAGTTCTTCGCGCGCCTGGGGGCGGAGCCGATCGCCCCAGGTGAAGCACAGCGGAGTCCCGGTGCCGCGATCGTAGAGGCTCAGTTTGTTGCGAGGGAACGGGCTACCGTTGTCGCTGATGAACGCGATCAACGTGTCGTCCAGGAGCCCGCCGGACTCGAGCGCCGAGACGACCTCGCCTATCATCGCGTCCATGCGTTCGACCTGGCTGTAGTACGCGGCGAGCTCTTCACGCGCGCCGGCCACATCGGGGAGTACGACGTACTCTGGGATCTGCAGCGTGCCGGCGTCGCGTGGGTGGTCGGGGTGCTGCACGAACTCACCGAGGAGGTTTCGGTGCGGGTTCATGTAATTGAGTTCGAGGAACCACGGATCGCGTCCCATGCGGCGGATGAATTCGATCGTCCGAGTTGAGTCGACGATCCACTGAGTCGCGAGGGTCGTCATGACCTCCTGGTATCCGTAGTCACCGGCCTCGTGCGGGAACGCGAGGTGAAACTTACCTTCGATGGCCGTGGTGAAACCGGAGTCGGCGAGGTGGCGCGCGAGCGTCGATGAGCCCTGCGGCAATGACAGCTCCGGCATCCGATGTACGAGACCCGTAACGCCGTGCGTGTGCGGGTACTGACCGGTGGCGTACGTGGTGCGGCTCGACGAACAGGTCGACGTGACGTCGAACGCGTTCGTGAATGAGACGCCGCGCGCCGCGAGGCGATCGAGGTTCGGCGTGGCGAGGTTCGGGTTCCCGGCGGAGGACACATCCTTCCACCCCAGGTCGTCCGCCGTGATCAGGAGGATCCGCGCAGGTGGCGAAGCGTCGTCACCGCACGAAGTCAGGTTCGGGAGGGAGGCCGCGACGCCGACGGCGCCCGCGGCGCGCAGCACGTCGCGTCGTGTCCATCCCGCGTCACCTCGCACGCCGAGAGAATGCCCGGCGCGGGTCCGCGCCGTCCACCGGCAACGACGCGCGGGACCTCAGCGATTGAAGCGCGGCTTGCGGTGGTCGTAGTAGCCGAACGGCGCGTGGCGCTCCTCGTAGTGCAGGTGCGGCCCGGTGCTGTTGCCGGAGTTTCCGCTGCGACCGATCGTCGCCCCCTGACCGATCCGATCGCCGACGTTCACGGCCGCGTGGGACAGGTGCGCGTAGAGGTGGCGGATGCCGTCGGTCTGCACCATGACGTGGAGGCCATAGGCGGAGCCGTACCGCGTGCGCGAGACGGCTTCGACGCGGCCCGGGCGGGTCGCGACCACGCGCGTCCCGATCGGCGCCGCGTAGTCGTCGCCGGTGTGGTAGCCCGCGGCCCAGCCACCGGGGCGACCGAACGGCGTCGTCACCGAGCGACCCGGGATCGGGTTCTGCTTCGGGGGCGTCGCGCGGAGCGCGTCCACGCGGACCCACCCGCGCTTGCCGTCGCGCCGGACGGAGATGAACCAGTTGGGCTGCTCGGCGTCGCGCTTCGCGCGGCACACCTGCCCGTCGCCGTTGCGGCACCTACGCCCGTATCCGCAAAGCCGTCCATCGCGCGGCTGAAATCACCTCACACGCCTAAACCGCGCCCCATGAAGACTGTTTCTCCTCCCTCCTTCACCCGCCGCGGCTTCATCAAGACAACCGGGGCCGCTTCAACAGGACTCACCCTCGGTATCATGCTCGTGCCGCGCGCGAGCGCAGCCGAGAAGAACCCCGCGTTTCCGACTCCGGCCGAAGACGCGTTTGCCCCCAACTTTCATCTCCGCATCAGTCCTGCTGGAGCCGTGACCATCATCTCGCAAAACCCTGAGTGTGGCCAAGGCATCAAAACCGCCTTGCCGATGTTGATCGCCGAAGAACTCGAGGTGGATTGGCAATCCGTCACGGTCGAAC
>JAUHYN010000402.1 GCA_030426505.1 bacterium
GGTTGTCGAGCGGCGCCGAGGGCCGGATGCCGGCGCACGAGAAGATGGCGCTCGGCGAGCGGTTGATGCGGAGCAAGAAGCTCCGCCTCCTCGCGCGCCTCACCGGCGCGTTCAAGGACGTCGCGCTCGAGGCCCGGAAGAAGCGCGTCGCGCGTACGCCGCAGGAGACCCACGCGATCGAACAGGGCCGCCAACTCGAGCGCGTGCTCCCGTCCGAGATGCTCGCGATGCGCCCCGAGCGGCGCGGCCTCCACCTCGACTTCGTGCGCCGGTTCATCGAGGGCCAGCTCCTCCAGTACCAACTCGAAGGCCCCGCGCAGCGCGGCCCGATGGTGGTGTGCGTGGACGGCTCGGGCTCGATGCAGGGCCCGAAGGAGATCTGGTCGAAGGCCGTCGCGCTCACGCTGATGGAGATCGCGCGCCGCGAGAAGCGCCGCTGCCTCGCGCTCGTCTTCAGCTCGGGCTCGGCGCTGTTCGAGGTCGAGCTGTTATCGAAGCGCACCGCGCGCGGGCGCCCGCAGGCGAACATCGAGGAGGTGCTCCGCTTCGCCGAACACTTCCCCGGCGGCGGCACCGACTTCGAAGAGCCGCTGACGCGCGCGCTCGATCTCGTGGTCGGCGACGGCCGCTATCGCCGCGGCGACATCGTGTTCATCACCGACGGCGAAGCCCACGTCTCCGAGCCGCTCCTCGAGCAGATCCGCGAGAAGCGGAAGAAGCAGCGCTTCGCGATCCGCGGCGTCCTCGTCGACGTCGCGCACGCGCGGACCGAGACGATGGAGAAGTTCTGCGACTCGCTGAAGCTCGTCTCCGAGCTCACGGGCGACACGCTGGTCGATCTCTTCTCGGCGGTGTAACGGAACGGGAACGTCCTGACCTCCCATCTGTAGGTCGCTGTCCGCGACGGTCGCATTCGCGAATCCCGTCCGCTTTCGAAAATGCGCCGCTTCGTTCGATTTCAGGCGCGACGACGTTGCTGTCCGAACGCGCGTTCCTGTAAATCCTCCTCCGTTCGGTAGCGGCACGAGCTGGCTCGGCGACCCGAAACACCAACCAACAACTGGTACCCATCGTGGCGTGACAGCCCCTTTGGACTGAGTCGGCTCCGCGGAGCCGAATGGGCGAGTCCAATAGGAGATCGAACCGATGAGATTTGGAACGCACTGGACAGTGCTCGGGAGCGTTCTCGCGCTCGCGGGCGCGGTGGGTTGCAGCGGCGACCCCGCTTCGACCAACGAGATCGTACGCATCCGAGACGCGACCGCAGCAGAGTGCGCGGACGGCGGACAGACCATCTTGGTCGGCGTCGACGGGAACGACGACGACAAACTCGAAGGATCCGAGATCAAGACCGCATCGCCGGTCTGCAACGGCTCGGTCGGCGACCCCGGACCGATGGGTGTCCCGGGCACCAACGCGTTGGTCGTGACGACCGCGGAAGCCGCCGGCGCGAACTGCGCCGCGGGCGGCGTGCGACTCGACGCCGGCCTCGACGACGACGGCGACGGGACGCTCCAGTCCGGTGAGATCGACGCGACGTCGTACATCTGCAACGGCGCCGACGGCGCCCCCGGCCTGACCTCGCTCACGCGCACCAGCACCAACACCGCCGGCGCGTGCGGCGGCGCCTCGGGCGTGCTCATCGAGAGCGGCCTCGACGCCGACGGCAACGGCACCCTCGACGACACCGAAGTCAGCAACTCCAACGCGGTGTGCGACGGCAACGACGGCGCGCGCGCGCTGATCGCCGTGACCGCGGAGCCCGCGGGCCTCAACTGCGCGGCCGGCGGCCAGCGCCTGGTGAGCGGCACCGACGAGAACGGGGACGGCGTGCTGACCGGCGTCGAGATCCAGGACACGACGTTCGTCTGCAACGCGATCAACAACCTCGTCGCGGTCACCAACCTGATCGCGGGGACGAGCACCATCTGCCCCAACGGCGGGAGCCGGATCGAGGTCGGCCTCGACACGAACTCCAACGGCGCGCTCGACACCGCGGAGATCTCGCAGACGTCGTACAGCTGCAGCGGTACGAATGGGGCGGCGAGCCTCGTCTCCGTCACGCCCGAAGCGGCCGGCGCGAACTGCGTGAACGGCGGCCAGCGCGTGGCGTCGGGCGTCGACACGAACGCCAACGGCACGCTCGACGCGCCCGAGGTCACGACGACCGCGTACGTCTGCGACGGCACGGACGGTCAGAACGGGACCAACGGCATGAACGGCATGAACGGGGTCAACGGCGGACTCGTGCGCGTGAGCGCCGAGCCGGCGGGCGCGAACTGCCTCAGCGGCGGCTCGCGGATCGAGAGCGGCCTCGACGTGAACTCGAACGGCGTCCTCGAAGTCGGCGAGGTCACCGCGACCTCTTACGTCTGCGACGGCGCGGCGCGGGAGAGCCTCGTGCTCACGACGCCGGTGGCGCCGGGACCGGACTGCGCGAACGGCGGTGTCCGCGTGGACGCCGGGCTCGATGTCGACGGGAACGGCATGCTCGCGGGCGGCGAGATCACGTCGACCGCGTTCGTGTGCAACGGCATGGGCATGGTCCCCTTCGCGATCCAGACGCCGGCGCTGGTCGACGGCATCGCCGGCCAGCCCTACAGCGTGACGCTCACCGCGGCGGGCGGCACGGGCGGCAACTACATGTGGTCGATCGCGGCGGGCACGCTCCCGCCGGGCCTCACGTTGGAGCCGACCGGGACGCCGGACACGGTCCTGTCGGGTGCGCCGACGGGCGGCGGCAACTACACGTTCACTGTGCAGGTGACCGACTTCTTCGGTCAGGCCGCTTCGCGTCAGTACACGATCGTCGTCGCGGGGCCGCTCCTCGCGATCACGACGTTCGTGGTCCCGGAGATCACGGTCGGCACGCCGTACAGCTTCACGCTCGGCGCGACCGGCGGCGCTGCGCCGTACACGTGGTCGCTGGGGCAAGGCAGCTTGCCGGCGGGCGTGACGCTCGCGCCGGACGGGACCCTCTCGGGCACGCCGACCGCGAACGTGACGACCGACGCGCTGGTCCGCGTCACCGACTCCGGCGGCGGCACGCGCGCGGCGCGGATCGTGTTCCGCAACCAGCGGAACTGGATCGCCTACTCGGCGGACGCGACGACGGACACCGTGGTCGAGGTCTACGCGGTCGACATGTCCGGCGCGACGCCGGGCGCGCCGATCACGTTGAACCCCGCGCCGGTCACCGGCGGTTCGCTCGGTCAGACCACGACGCCGACGTACACCGACGCGAAGATGTCGCGCTCGGGCGACAAGATCGCGTTCGTCGGTGACTTCGCGCTCGACGGCGCGGAGGAGCTGTGGTGGGTCGACCTCCGCGGCGCCACGCCGAGCGCTCCGAACCTCGCCAACACGCCGTTCACGGTCGACACGCAGGACGTGGACGCCGACGACTACTGGTGGTCGAACGACGGGCGCTGGCTCGGCTTCATCGCCGACGACGTCACGGACAGCGAGTTCAACCTCTACGTCGTCGACACGGAGTCCGCGCTCCCGACGCCGATCCGAGTGAACGGCCCGCTGCCGAGCGGCAGCGACGTCGACACCGCGGACGGCTGGCGCTTCTCGCCCGACTCGACGCGCATCGCGTACATCTCCGACGAGGAGACCGCGGCGGTCGAGACGCTGTACGTCGTGGACCTCACGACGATGCCGTTCACGCCCCAGCGCGTGAGCCTCGGCGCGAGCTTCGCCGACGTGTCGAACTTCCTGTGGACGCCGGACTCGACGGGCCTGGTGTTCGTCGTGGACGACCTCGACGACGGTGTCCTCGAGTTGTTCTACTCGAACGTCTCGGGCGCGACGCCCACGGCGCCGGTGCGCCTCAACGCACCGTTCGCCCACGCGGCCGCCGACATCGGCACGTCCGTCTCGTTCGATCGGCCCGCCGACTTCGGCGTGTCGCCCGACGGGCTCCGCGTCTACTACGTCGCGGACGCGCGCATCGAGAGCGTGGACGAGCTGTACGTCGTGGACCTCGCGACGCCCGGCGTCGCGAGGCTCGTCAGCCACGACGGTCGCACCGACACCAACGACGACGTCGATCTCACGGCGTGGACGCCCGACAGCCAGACCGTGGTGTTCGTCGCGGACACGCTCACGACCGGCGTGCTCGAGGTGTTCATGGCGGATGCGACCGGCGAAGGCACGCTCGGCCCGATCGCGCTGAACGCGCCGTTCGTCACCGGCGGCGACATCAGTCAGGCCACGGCGAACTTCAGCTCGGACGAGGTCGTGATCGATCGGAACAACCGCGGCGTGTACTTCATGGCGGACGGCGTCACCGACGGGATCGAGACGGTGTACTTCTCGGCGTTCGACGCGCCCGGGACGATGATCGACCTCGCGCCGAACATCGACGGGACGGAGGACGTGAACAGCTTCCTCGTGTCGTTGGACGGGACGCTCCTGGTCTGGAACGGCGACCCGACGGGTTCGGCGATCGACGAGATCTACGCCGTGGACATCTCGGGCGCGGTCCCGGGCGCGCCGCTGCGCGTCAACGGCGCGGCCGTGACGAGCGGCGACGTGTTGTCGGGCGTGAGCACGACGGCGCGTGAGTACGAGTTCGTCGGTTCGAGCCGCGGCGTCGTGTACGTCGCGGACGAGCTGTCGGACACGGACAACCAGGTGATGTTCACCCCGATGACCGGCGCCACGCCGGGCGCGTCGATGCCGCTGATGACCCCGGTCGCGAGCGGCGACGCGTTCGACCTCTACCGCTGAGACGAATGCGGGGTCGCCGAGCTGTCGGCGGCCCCGCACCCCATCCGCTCCCCATCCGTTCGGGATCACCGCGCTTTTCTTCCAAAGACAGGCGCGGTGCCGTCTGCTAAGAGCCTTGAATTCCAAGGCCGATGGACCACGCGAACATGCAGGACGCGCCGCCGCTCTCCCCCCTGGAGACGCTCGCGGGCAAGAACATCCTCATCCTGGGGACGACCGGCTTCCTGGCCAAGGTCATCCTGGGAATGCTCCTGGAGCGCTTCTCCGTCGGGAAGATCTTCTGCGCCATCCGCGCCACCCGCTCCAAGACGCCCTCCGACCGCTTCTTCGGCGAGGTCCTCACCTCCGAGATGATGGACCCGATCCGGGAGCGCTTCGGAGAGACCTTCGACGCGTTCGTGCGCGAGCAGGTCGTCCCGGTCGACGGTGACCTCGCCAAACCCAACCTCGGCTTCGACGAAGAGACCCTCGAGCGCCTCCGCCGCGAGGTCGACGTCGTCATCAACTCCGCCGGCCTCGTCAACTTCAACCCGCCGCTCGACTCCGCCGTCGAAGCGAACGCCGTCGGCGCGAAGAAGGTCGCCGAGCTCGTCGCCACGTTCGACCGCGCGCGCCTCGTCCACGTCTCGACCTGCTTCGTCGTCGGGCGCCGCCCCGGGCGCGTCCGCGAGGACACGCCGATCGTCGGCTACTTCCCGCTGCAGGAGGAGTTCGACGGCGTCGAGTTCGACTGGAAGCGCGAGGTCAAAGATCTCGAGCGCACGATCGCGCAGATCAAGGACCGCACGAACGACGGCGCCCTCACCGCCCGCTTCCGCAAGGAGGCCCTCGCGCGCCTCAAGGAAGAGGGCCGCGACGCCCACGAGCGCACCGTCCGCGCCGCCATCACGAACCAGCGCCGCCGCTGGATGGCCGAAGAGCAGATCCGCGCCGGCATCGAGCGCGCGCAGCAGTGGGGCTGGCCGAACATCTACACCTTCACGAAGGCGCTCGGTGAGCAGGCCGTCGCCACGCAGGAGGGGCTCGAGTGGGCGATCGTCCGGCCCGCGATCGTCGAGAGCGCGCTGAGCTACCCGTTCCCCGGTTGGAACGAGGGCATGAACACGTCCGCGCCGCTCGCGTACCTCGGCATTCACGGGCAGATCTTCTACCCGGGCAGCAACGACCTGATCCTCGACGTCGTCCCGGTGGACGCCGTCGCCTCCGCGATCATCGCCGCCGCCGCCGCGCTCCTCGAAGGCGAGAGCGGCAAGGCCTACCAAGTCGCCGCGGGCGACGTGAACCCGGTGAGCATGGCGCGCACCGTCACGCTCGTCGGGCTGTACAAGCGCCGCTGGGTCAAAAAGCAGGAGGCCGAGGGCAAGATGTCCTGGGCGCGCGCTCGCTACGAAGAGCGGCAGCACCCCATACCCCGCGACCGCGAGACCTTCGAACGCTTCGGCGCGCCGACCGTGAAGAAGCTCGTAGGTCGCGCACGCAACGTGCTCGACGAGATGGAGCCCGAGCGCTACGGCCCGCTCGCCGGCCTCGTTGGCCGCGCGCGCAAGAAGACGAAGGAGATGGAGAGCGACCTCGAGAAGCTCACCGACGTCTTCGACCTCTTCATGCCGTTCATCTGGGAGAACAAGTACGTCTTCCGGACGAACCAGACGCGCTCGCTCTTCGCGCGCATGAACGACGCCGACCGCGCGCTCCTCCCGTACGCGATCGAGACGATCGACTGGCGGCACTACTGGCTCGAGATCCACATCCCCGGCCTCGAGAAGTTCGTCTTCCCGAAGCTCGACACCGGCACCGGCCCGAAGCGCATCGCGATCCCGCGCGACTACCGCGACCTCGCCGAGCTCTTCAGCTCGCGCACCGCCGAGCACGGGCGCCGCGTCGCCTTCCGCATCGTTCGCAAGGACGACGTCGCCGACAGCTTCACCTACCGCGACGTGGACCGCGCCGCGCGCGCCGTGACCGCGTTCCTGCGGGAGCAGGGCGTGGACAAGGGCGACCGCGTGATGATCGCGTCCGAGGGGCGGCCGGAGTGGGGCATGAGCTACTTCGGCATCGTGCTCGCGGGCGCGACCGCCGTGCCGGTCGACATCGAGCTGTCGAAGAAGGAGATCGCCAACATCGCGCGCGCCGCCGGCGTGAAGTTCGCGATCGTCTCCGACAAGCAGGCGAAGAAGCTCGCGGACGCACCGGTCAACGGCAACGGCGCCATCGAGCCGTTCCCGTGTCGCTGCATCACGTTCGACGAGGTCTTCGCGAACGCGGACTCCATCGATCCGGACGCGGTGGAGATCGTGAAGCGCAAGCCCGAGGACGTCGCTTCGCTCATCTTCACGTCGGGCACGACCGGCACGCCGAAGGGCGTGGTGCTCACGGACCGCAACTTCACCGCGCTCACCGCGCGCATGTCGTCGCTGTTCGAGCTCAACCGCACCGACTCGTTGTTGTCGGTGCTCCCGCCGCACCACACGTTCGAGTTCTCGGCCGGCCTCCTGATGCCGATCGCGAGCGGCTCTTCGATCACCTACCTCGAGGATCGCACGCCCGAGCTCATCTCGCGCGCGTTCGACGAGACCC
>JAUHYN010000403.1 GCA_030426505.1 bacterium
AGCCCGTTGACCTCGATGCTCTGACCGCCGAGCTCTCCTCCGGCGCGACGCAGCACGGCGCGGATGCGCGCGAGGAGCTCGCGCGGGCCGAAGGGTTTGGGGACGTAGTCGTCGGCGCCGAGCTCGAGCCCGACGACGCGATCCGTCTCGTCGCCCTTCGCGGTGAGCATGATGACGGGGATGGCGCTCTTCTCACGCACACGGCGGAGGACCTCGAGGCCGTCCATCCCCGGCATCATCATGTCGAGGAGGACGACGTCGTAGGCGCCCGACTCGAGCGCGGCGAGACCGCGCCCTCCGTTCGAGGCGTGCGACACCTGACAGCCGTTGTCCCCGAGGTAATCGTCGAGGAGCTCGAACAGTCGGTGGTCGTCGTCGACCAGGAGGACGCGGTGCGCCATCGTTCTTCGGAGCCTACCAGGCGCCGTCCACGATGTCGGCGAGCTGTGCGCGTTGCCGCGGCTCGAGGACCTCGTGGACCTTCTGCAGCGCGGTGACGATCGCCATCCGCGCCTTCTCGAGCGCCTCGTCCTGCTCCGTCCAGGCCTCACCGACGACCGCGTGGTCGAACGACTCGGCGCGGAGGATGTCACCGAGGTCGCGGCGGTGCTTCTTGCCGAGCCCCTTGGCGCTCCTCAGCGCGTCCTCGACCTCGCGCGACGCCTCCAGGATGACCTTCTCCTGGCCGTGCGTCGTGTCGAGCTCCGCGAAGAGCCAGTCGAGCCAGCGCCGGCGGCGCCGCTCGTGACGGTGTCCGTGCCGCCCGGAGAAACCGTGCCGGCCTCCCCCGAAGCGGTGGCGGCGGTGGTGACAGTGGCCGAAGTGGTGGCGGTGCGACACCACCTTGAAAGCGATCAGCGCGCCCAGCAATCCCATGATGAATCCACACATTGTCGTGTTCACGACTCCTTTCCTCGAGAGGCTAGAGACGTCGGGTGTGGAATCGATCGAGCCGGGGTGAAGAAACGTTAACGCAGTACGGACCAGCCGGAGTCGACGAGCGGCGCGCAGGTTTGGTAGCGAGGTCGCGATGGCGCGCATGAGCCGTGAGAAGCAGGGTTGGGCGCACCGCCTCCAACCGTTCATGGGCACCGCGATCTTCGCGGCGGGCCTCACGGTGCTCGCGCTGGTCCTGCGGAAGGGCCTCGACAACCGCACCATGGCGACCGCGGGCATGAGCGGCATGATGGCGATGGGCGGCCTGAGCCTGCTCTTCCGCGCCCGCATCTCGCGCGGCCGCGCCGCGGTGTTCGCGGTGGGTGGCCTGGTGCTCGCGGGCGCCGCGATGGCGATGGCGACGGTGCCTTAGGGACGGTGCGCGACGGAGGCCGAGCACCGAGCCCGCGCCCTGAACCGAACCCACGTCGCGGGGGGCAACGACCGCGGATCGCCCGGTGAGTCCGCCAGGGTCACCGGGTGGGGGCGCGGTCTTCGTGGGGTCGGGCTCGGGCTCGGGCTCGGGCTCGGGCTGGGGAACTAATGGGCGGCGGGGCGGCCCATGCGCTGCTTCATCGGCACGCGCGGCTGCTGCTGCCCCGGGTTGAGGAACGCGCTGAGCTTCACCGTGCCGACCGGGCGGCTCGCGTCGTGGCGCGGCGCCGCGAACGGCGCGGCTTCGCGGCCGAGGCGCGCGAGGCGACGACGCACCTCGGCGACGTCGCGCGACGAGCGGATGCCGAGCGCACGGACGGCGCGGGGATCCTGCGCGATCCAGCGGACCAGCGCGCGCGCGATCCCGGGCGCGCCGTGGTTCTTCTCGAACACCGCGCCGAGGCGGAGCAACGCCACCAGCTCCTTGCGCTTGTCGACCGGCGCTCGGAACAGATCGTCGAGCGCCATCCGAAGGCCCCGCCGGGCGCGCGGCGCGAAGACGAAGCCGTCGTTCGTCTTGCGGACGAGGCGCAGCGTGAAGTCGACGAGCTCGCTCACGACTCACCCCCGCGCGCCTGCTGGAGGCGGAAGAGCAACGCAGATTCGTGGGCGCCGCCGCCGTCGAGCGTACCGTGCGTCATCGCGCGAACGTAGTCGGCGAGCCCCTCTTCGTACTGGAGGACGCTGCCGTCGCGGTTCCACACGCCGTCGTTCGCGAACCGTTGATCCAACGCCGCGATCTGCGCGTCGGAGGCCTCGGCGAACACGGCGTTGAGGGCGCCCGTGTCGCGCGACTCGAGCGCATTCACCAGGCGGCGCTCGTACGCGTCCACGCGCTCCGGCGTCGCCTCGGCCGCGTCGCCCTCGTTGCGCTCGCCCGCCGCGACGCGCTGCATGAAGTCGATGTAGTGCGCGTCGCGCCCGGCGATCGCGAACTGCCCGAGGAAGTCGCCCTCCATCGCGGCGATACGATCGTCCATCGACCGACCGCTCCGACCGAGCTCCGAACGGACCTCGGACATCGAAGCGTTGTCGAGCCCGAGCAGCGTCTCCGCCGCGCCCTCCGGATCGAAGTCACCGCTGCGGTCCGAAGCCCGGGCGAAGCGGCGCGCCTCAGCGCCCGCGTCGACGGAAGGCGCCTCCTCGGCCTCGCTCGCGTCGGCCGCGTCGACCTCCTCCGCTTCCTCGGCCTCCTCCGCCGCCGGTCCGCCGAGGTCGAGCGCCGGGCGCCCGTCCGCCACGTACGCGTCGTACGCGGTCTGCGTGTCCGGGCCCCACAGGCCGTCGACGCCGCCCTCACCGAGGTCGTAGCCGTCCGTCCGCAGCTGCTCCTGGATCCCGCGCACGCGCTCGCCCTTGAAGCCCTCACCGATCGCGACGTCGGGCGTGGCTTCCGTGAACCGCCCCTGCGTGCGGTACGCCTCCGGCAGCTCGGGCGCCGCGTCCGCGTCCTCCGCGACGCGGTCGACCATCTCGTCGACGTCCGAGGCCGTCGTCCCCGCCAGCTCCTGACGCAGCGCGTCCATATCGGACGCGGAGAGCGCCCCCGCCTCGTCGATCGCGAACTGTCGCGTCTGCGCCCCGAGGATCCTGATCTGCCCGGAATCGGGCTCGAAGGTGCCTTGCAGATCGAAGGTCGTGCGGATGCGGAAGTCCAGGCGGTCGATGTTCTGCGTCATGGGGACAGCATGATTCGCCGCCCCGATGAAGTGTATTACGCCCGAGCGTAATCTTACGCAGGCCTACTCCAGGACGCCCAGCTCGAACCGGCGCGCCCCGAAACGCCGGTAGCCGCGCCGCACCTGGACGACCTTCGCCGCCCCCTGCACGCCCGCCGCGGCGAGCTGCTGGCGGGCGCGGTGAATCCATACATTCAGTGTATTTTCGTCGCAGCGAAGCATGTCGAGCAGGCGCGGGACCCGGATCCAGCCCTGCTCCGCCTCCGCCTTCGTCGCGTCTTCCTGCCGCGCGCGCGCGAGGGTCGCGAGGACGTACGCGTGTTCGCGCGGCTCGAGCGGCGTCTCCACGCCGCGCAAGCGCAAGACGACTTGCGCGGTGTCCTCGTCGCGGCTCACCAGTATCTTGATCGACACGTTCTCCAGCGTCATCGCGACGTCCGGCATCGGCGTCTCGTCGTCCGGTGCGGGAGGCTCGATACGCCAGCGATGCACGCCGTCGCTCACGACCTTGCTCTTCGCGAGGTCGGCGTGGCGCCCGTCCTCGTCCTCCGCGATCCACCGGCCCTGTTCGTCCGCGTAGACGGTGAGGCGCGGGTCGTCGTCGCTGGGGACCGCGAGCACTTCGAGCGCGCTGCGGACCTCACCGGTCTCGACGTTGGTCGCCACGATGTGCGGCGCGCCGACCGACGCCACGAGCCACGTCGCCTCCGGATCGCCGAAGCCGAGGCGCTGACCGGGCGCGAGCTTCAGCGAGGCCCCGGTGTCGAGGCGCTCGCCGTCGACGAACGTCCCGTTGCGGCTCCCGAGATCGCGCAGCGACCACGCGCCGTTCGAGAAGCGGATCCGCGCGTGCTCGGAGGACGCGTAGCGCTCTTCGAGCGCGATCGTGGATCCCGTCGCGCGGCCGAGGAGCGTGCGCGCCGACAGCGGGAACTTGGTTCCGTCCGAGATGCGTACGAGGACTCCCATCGCCCTCGGCGGAGCATAGCTCGCCTTGCCCCTCGGACTAAATGAGGCGATCGTCCGCGGGTGCGGGTCGGCTCGGCGCTCGGGATCGTCGTCCTCACCCTCGCCTGTCGCCCCAACACGAACCTCTCGGTCGAAGTCCCCCCGGACGTCCGGTACGCCGCCGTCCTCCAGCTCGACGGCGACACGCTCGTCGCCGCCACGCCGCTCCTGTCGTGGTCCGAGGACGAGGGCCTGCCCGTCTTCGCCGACGGCGCCCGCCGGCACGTGGTCGTCGGGTACGGCGCGCTGGACCTCGCGGACGACGATCGCCCGTTCACCCAGCCGCTCGAACCCGCGCCCTCCCCCTGCGCCGCGCAGCTCCCGACCCCGCTGTGGGCGGCCGACCTCGCCGGCGCCTCGGTGGACGCCTCCGCCCTGACGCCGCTGACCGCGCCGTGGCTGTCGGACGCGTGTGCGCCACTGGACGACGACCTCTGGATCGAGAACCTCTGCGGCAACCGGCGCTGCACGATCGATCGCATCGACACCACCGCCTGCACGCGGACGTACTCCCTCGCGGCGTGCCAGGGACCGGAGGCGATCACGGTGAGCCGCCGCGCGGACCGCTCGCTGTGCGCGACCTCCGACGCCGACCTCGACGCGTGCCCCTACGTCTTCCACGATATCGCTTCCGGGCCCGCGCCGTTCACGATCGAGCGGCGCGTCCTCGTGGCCGGCGAAGACATCGCACCGATCGACCGCCCCACCCCGGTCGACCGCGAGCGCGGCACCCTCCTCGACTTCGCTTTCGTCGGCGACGCGATCCTCGTCGCCGCCCGCGCCACGCCGAACGACGACTGCGAGGCCGGCGCGACGCGGCGCCTGTTCGTCCTCGACGCCGACGATCTCTCCGTCCGCGACACGATCGCGATCGACGGCTGCCTCGAGCGCCTCGAGCGGATCGACTCCGGCGCCTTCGCCGTGGGCGCGACGGGCGATCGCTGGGCGTTGTTCACCTTCGACGCGACCGGCACACGGACGGCCACCGCTGCCATTCCGGTCATCGACTTCCCGATCGTGGACTACCGGGTCGTGGACGTGCTCCCCGCCGGCGATCTCGCCTACGTCGTGTTCGCGGCGCGCGTGGACCGCGACGCGCCCTACCGACTCGCCGCCGTCGAGGTCGACACACGAACGCTCCAGATCCAACGGATCTTCGATCGCACCGAGCCGCGCGAGACCTGGCGCGTCGTGTTGCGCGAGGACAAGCTCGTCGCGGCGGGGCTCGGGCAACAGTCGTTCGTGGAGATCGGGCTGGCGGGGAACGGCGCGTCCGCGACGTCGGTGCCGCACGAGTACACCGGCGGCGAGATCAACGATCTGTACGTGGCCGGCGCAACGCTCGCGGTGTCGCTCCGCCAAGTGCTGCACGTCTACGGCGAGCGCGTGCTGCGTCGCCCGGTGTTCACGCAGTCCGACGTCGTCGCGGTCCACGACTGGTCCGACGATCTCCGCCTCGTCGTCGAGCTGCAGTACCTCGTCGAGCCCCGCGAGAGCGAAGCGGTGTTCTACGACGAGCGCCGCGATCGCCTCCTCCCCGGGCGGTGGCCAATCGGGCCGTCCATCCCGGGGCGCATCCGCACCGACGACTCCGGCCGCGTCGTGATGCTGCTCCCCTGGGTCGGACAGATCGTCCGCCTCACGGAGACACCGTGACGCTCGCGCTCCTCGCGATGCTCGCCGCGTCGACATTGTCGGCACAGGAGAACACGCCGGCCGCGCTGATGATCGTCACGCCGAAGAACGTGTCGATCGGGGCGTCGAGTTCTGCGATCCACGAAGTCGTCGCCGAGGCGATCGAGGCGCGGACCTCGCTGACGGTGTCGTCACTGGAGCGCGCGGGCGTCGACGAGCTCGCGATGCGACGCTGCGGTTTCGCGGAGCGCTACGGGTGTTGGGCGCGGACCGTGCGGCGTGCGTTCGGCGCGGCGCGGTTCCTGTTCGTCGTCGACGCACACCCCGGTCGTATCGGTTTGACCGCCATCGACCTCGAGGAGGCCCGCCGGATCGACGAGGGCCCGGGGTCGGTGGAGGCGAAGGAAGATCTCCTCTTCGCGCGCACGCGCTCCACGCCGCTCGAAGCGGTTCAGTTCCGGCGCGCCGTGTTCCGAGCGCACATCGACCGCCGCCTGGAGTCCGTCTTCCGCCCCCAGCTCGGCGCGACCTGGGGCGCGCTCCCGCGAATCGTGATCGACGCCGGGTCACCGGGCTCCACACTGGTCGCGATCGACGGGCGCACGCTCGGTGCGTTCTCGACACGCACCGCGACGATCACCGACGTGCGCCCGGGGCGACGCGAGATCACGCTGAGCCGCGACGACCGCGTACTGCTCACGCAGAAGATCGACGTGAGCACCGCGACGCCGAATCGGATCGTGGTCCCGGTCGAGCCCACGCGTTCGCCGCTCCGCACCACGTTGTTCTGGAGCGGCGTGGGCGTCGCCGCCGTCGGGGCGTTGGTCGCGGTTTACGGCGCGGCCGCGACGAGCGACGACACGCAGGCGCGGTGCTTCCAGCGCAGCCCGGGCGCCGCGTGCCCTTCCCTCGGCGCGCTGGGATTCGGCTACACGGCGCCCGCCGGGCCCACGACGGATCCGAGCGCCGTGGACGGCGGGCCCGAGTTCGTGCCGGTCGCGATCGGGCTCGGCACGATGGGCGCGGTCTGGTCGGTGTCCGCGCTGTTGCTCGGCGACGAAGAACCGCCGCTGTGGTGGTCGGCGGTGATCGGCCTGGTCGGCGGCGTCGCGTCGTTCGCGGCGCTGTCACTCGCTCTCTGACGCGCGCAGCGCGCGGATCGCGCCCTCGAAGCCGTCGAGATCCGCGCGCGCCTCCGAAGCGCGGACGAGGCGACGCACGCGGTTCTGCACGGCGGGGCGAAGGTCGGCCTCCGCTTCGATCGCGCGCGCGAGGCGCCGGATCGCTTCGAGGTCCGTCGGCGTGCGGCGGAGCGCCTCGAGCCGGCGCGCGAGCGCGTCGACCCGCGCGGACGCGGCGGCCTCGGGCGCAACCTCGGCGCGACGCGACGCGACGTCCCGGCGGCGCACCGACGCGGCCCGGTTCTTCGCCTTGGCGATGCGGCCCGCTCCCGGCGGAGTCGGGGCGCGCGCTTCGTCAACGGCCGGCGCCTCCGGCTCGACCGGCGCCTCCGGCTCGACCGGTGGCTCCGGCTCGACCGGTGACTCCGTCGCGCGGGCCTCGATCGTGGGCGCCGCGCGCGGCGTGCCGAGGACGATGCCCTCGCGGGTGCGTACCCCGC
>JAUHYN010000404.1 GCA_030426505.1 bacterium
AACGCGCCTACCCGCAGGCGCAGCCCTGAACCACGCCATCATCCTCAGCGTCGTCGGCGGCGCGTGAGCCAGCTTAGCTCCTCGGCGCCCGCCAGCTTGGCGACACCGAGCACGACCCCTGCGCCGTAGGCCTGAGCGGCGAGCACGTAGACGGAGGTCTCGATGGTCCAGATGAGCAGCGACAGGCCGATGATCTCGAGCGTGCGCGTGATGCTCTTGAGCGTGTGCAGGCCCTCGGCGAGCCGCACGACCAGCCCGAAGATCTTCTGCTTGAGGCCGTCCGACGCGAAGAACAACACGTTGTCCGCGACGCGCAGGACCGGCTTTTCGTCGTAGGCGATCAGCCCGCACACCACGACCGCGCCCACGAAGATGACGCCGGCCCACAACGCGATCTGGCCGATCCACGGCGCGTCGGGCGGGTCGACCCATAGCACCACGTTGAGGAAGAGCACGACGACGACGCCGTCGAGGATGCGCTCGAGCATCACGCTCGAGAACGAACCCGCGGCCGTGATGCCTTCGCGCCGCGCGAGGACGAACGCGCGCGCGACATCGCCGAGGCGCGCGGGGAGGATGTTGTTCGCCATGAACCCGATCGCGAACACCTCGCCCGCGGTCGACGCGGACACGGTCTTGATCGGCTTCAATAGAAGCGCCCAGCGCCAACCGCGGAGCGCGAACAACCCGGCGTAGACGGCGGCGCCCGCGACGAGCCACTTGGCGTCCGCGCGGCCGATCGCTTCGGCCGCCTCCTTCATGTCGAACTTCGTGACGATCCAGACGAGCAGCGCGACGGACAGCGCGATCCCCACCCAGGTGATCAGGCTCTTCTTCCGCATCCGCGCCTCAGCTCTGGATCACGCGCAGCGCCCGGCGCCCCGCGGTGACCGGCGCCGCGACGGAGGGCGCCTCGAGCCGCGCGTGGTCGGGGCGCTCCGGCGCCTCCGCGATCACGCGGGTGATGTGGCCGACGATGTCGTAGTCGAAGGTCTCGGTGATCTCGACTTCCACGAGATCGCCGGCGCGGGCCGAGCCGTCGTTGATGTACGTGGTGCCGTCGATCTCCGGCGCCTGCCCGGCGTGGCGGCCGGCGAGGAGCAGCTCCGTCTCCTCGGAGACGCCGTCCACGAGGACTTCGATGCGCCGGTCGAGGAAGGTCGCCATCTTCGCGTGCGACTTCTCCTTGAGGAGCTGCATCAGGTGATCGTGGCGCGCGTCGATGACGGCCTGCGGGATCTGATCGTCGAGGTCGTAGGAGGGCGTGCCCTCTTCGCGAGAGAACTTGAACACGCCCACGTGCGCGAAGTCGGTGGCCTCCACGAATGCGCAGAGCTCGGCGAAGTCGGCGTCCGTCTCGCCGGGGAAGCCGACGATGAACGAGCTGCGCAGCGTGAGGTCGTCGACGTTCGTGAAGAGATCGTTCAGGAGCTTCTCGACGAACTTGCGCGGGCGGCCGCGCTGCATCCGCTTCAGCACCGGGTCGCTGATGTGCTGCAGCGGCATGTCGATGTACGGCAGCACCTTGTTCGCGCCGATGACCTCGAGCAGGCGCTTGGGGAACGGCCGCGGATAAGCGTAGTGCAGTCGGATCCAGCGCAGGCCGTCGATCGGGTCGAGCGCCTCGCACAGGTCCGCGAGGCGGACCTTGCCGTCGAGGTCGGTGCCGTACCCGGTGAGGTCCTGGGCGATGAGGTTCAGCTCCACGACGCCGCGCGCGGCGAGCGCCTCGGCCTCGCGCACGATGTCCTCGACCGGGCGGCTGCGCTGCAGGCCGCGGAGGGCGGGGATGATGCAGAAGGTACACTTCTGGTCGCACCCCTCGGAGACCTTCACGTAAGCGCTGTGCGGCTTGAAGGTGTTCACCCGGGGGTTGGTGGCCTGGTGGATGAAGGTCGGGTCGGCGACTTGGATGAGCCGGCCCTCGGCGCGCAGCTCGTCGACCGCGCTGGCCGCGACGTCGGCGACGGTGCCGTACTCGCCGTTGCCGAGGAGGGCGTCGATCTCCGGGATCTCTTCCGCGAGCGCGTCGGCGTAGCGCTGGACGAGGCAGCCGGTGACGATCAGGCGCTTGGCGTTCCCTTCCGTCCGGTGGCGCGCCATTTCGAGGATGACGTCGATCGACTCCTTCTTGGCGTCCTCGATGAACCCGCAGGTGTTGACGACGATGACGTCCGCCTCGTCGGCGTCCATCGTGAACGTCATCGCGCGGTCTTGGAGTTGGCCGAGCATCAGCTCGGAGTCGACCCGATTCTTCGGGCACCCGAGCGTGACGAAGTGGACGCGGGCGGGCTCTGGTCGGCGATCTGTCACGGTTTTCGCGGGTTTCGCTGCCGGACGCTACAGACGGGCACCCGGGTCGTAAAGCAAAAACGCGCGGCCTCGGATCAGGTGCGGGCGGCCGCCTGGGCGGCCTCGTAGGCGGCCGGGCTGGCCCCCGCGAGGACCAGCACGCCGCCGTCGTCCAGGGGCTCGTACACCACCTGGATCCCGTCGAGGTTCACCTGTACGGCGCGGTCCTCGGTGTCGATGGCGAGGGTCCAGCACTTCGACAGCGCGAACACGAACATGCCCGTATTCGTGGCCTTCGCGACGGCCTCCCGCGCGCCCCACGCGAGGCGGGCGTGGAGCGGATCCGCGGTGGCGCGCGCGAGCTCGTCGGGCTTCATCACCCGCTTCGCGACGGCGCGGACGCGCGCGAGATCTTCGGCGTCGACGACGTCGATGCCGACGTGCGGCCAACGCCCCGCGGCGTGCGCGGCGACCGCGGCCGCGAGGCGCTTGCCGTGGGTGATGGCGACGTGGAGCTGATCGGCGCCGTGGCCGGCGAGGTTCGGCGCGCCGTTGTCGCGGCGGAGCGTCGCGATGTCCTCGTACCCGAGCGCGGTGAGCGCGGCGCGCGCGGCGCGGCGGCCCGCGAACCACTCGCGGCGTCGGGCGTCGGTCGCCTCGAGGGCGGCGAACAGAGGTTGCTCGCGCGCATGCAGCGCTTCGGGCGCGACCACGACGCCGTCGAGCGCGAGCACGGCGAGGCGCGCGTCCGGGAAGCTCGGGTGGGTTCGTACGCGCGGCTCCACGCCCCGACAGCATAGGCGAGGGATGCGTTACGATGAAGGCGGATGACCGGTGCCGATGACGTGCGCTCGGTCGGGTCGGTCCCGGTCGAAGAACTCGAAGAGGCCGAAGAGGCCCTCGAGGCCGAGCTCGCGCTCGAGACGCCGCTGTTCGCCGACCGCTTCCAGGTCGCGACCTCGCGGCAGGTCGTGCTCGTCGACTCCGACGGCGCCGTCCGCTCGCCGGCCTGGTTCCGGCGACGGACGCTCGGCCAGTCGCTGCTGTTCGGCGCCGCGCTGGGCGTGGGCGGGATGTTGGCGTGGTGGGTGCTCGGACCGATCGGCCTGGCGTTCGCGCCCGCCGGCTACCTCTACGCGCTCGTGCGCTCGGCGGGGGCGGGCGAGCTCCGACGCGCGATGGCCGCCCTCGTCGAGGATCGCTTCGACGACGCGTACACCGCGGCGGACCGCGTGTCCCAGCGACGCCTCTCTCCGCGACTCGTGCGCGCCGAGGCGCACCGCCTCGCGGGCGACGCGCTGTGGGCGCAGGGCATGCACGCGCGCGCGCTCGATCGGATGCGGCGTTCGCTCGAGTTCTACGGCGCGGCGTCGGCGGGGCGGTGGATCGCGCGCTGCGACGAGGTGGGCCTCCTCGCGATCCTCGGCCGCCACGACGAAGCCGAGGCCGCGGCCGATGCGCTGGGCGTCGAGCCGATGAAGGAGTTCGCGCGCTTCTCCTATCTGACGGCGGTGTGGCAGCTCGCGTTCGAGAAGGGCGCGCACGACGTCACGGAGGACGTCCTCTTCGAGCACGCGCAGTTCGCGCTCGAGATCCCGATGGCGGCGGGGCTCCTCGGTCTCCTCAGCTGGGCGTACGCGTCGCTCGGCGACGACGACATGGCGGCGCACCTCCTCGAGCAGGCGCTCGACCGCCACCCGGGCCCGCGCCTCGCGTTCGGGACGCCGAGCCTCGAGCGGTGGATGCAAGCGCGCCGCACCGAGGGGTGATCGGGTTCAGCCGGGCGGTGGCGGGGTCTCGGCGCCGTCGGCGCGCGCCGATGCGTCGGTGGGCTGAGTGGTACGCCAGCCGCCGCCGAGCGCCTGGTACAGCTGCACCACCGCGCTCATCTGGCGCTTCTTCGTTTCGATGAGCTCCATCTTCGACTCGAGCGCGTCGCGCCGGGTGAGGAGCACCTCCATGTAGTCGGCGCGCGCGGAGCGGAACAGACCCGAGGAGGTGGAGACCGCCTGCTCGAGCTTCGCGACCTCCTGGCTGCGGAGCTCGTAGCTGCTCTTCAGGTTCTCGATCATCGAGATCTGGTTCGCCGCCTCCGTGTACGCGGACAGGATCGTCCGCTCGTACTCGAAGACCGCCTGCATCTGCTGGGCGTTCGCCGAGTAGTACGCGGCGGTGAGGGCGTTCCGGTTGAAGATCGGCGCGACGATGTGCGCCGCGATGTCGTAGAGCAGCGACTGCGGTGTCGCGATGAGTTTGCCGATCTCGTACGACTGGTACCCGATGCCTCCGTGGATCTCGAGCGACGGGTAGAACCGCGCCTTGGCGACCTCCACGTCGAGCTCCGCCGCCGCGAGCTCCAGCGACGCGCGCTTCACGTCGGGGCGATTCTCGAGGAGCTGCGAGGGGAGGCCGGCCTGGACCGCCTTCGGGACCATGGTGACGAACTCACTCGTGCTGCGCGCGACGGGCTGCGGGAAGCGACCCACCAGGAAATTGATCCGGTTCTCCGTCTCGATGATCTCCTGCTGAATCGTGTAGCGCTTGCTCTGGTTCTTCAGGACCTCCGCCTCGAACCGCTGGACCGCGAGCTCGGTCACCTTCGCGGCCTCCTTCTGGAGTTTCACGACCTTCATCGCGTTCTCCTGGATCTCGATGTTCTGCTCGAGGACCTGCAGCTGGTTGTCGAGCGCGAGGAGCTCGTAATACGAGTTCGCGATCTCGGCGACCAAGCGCGTGACCATGAAGTTCTTGCCCTCGATGCTCGCGAGGTAGCGGAGCGTGGCCGCCTTGGTCGCGTTCCGGAGCTTCTTCCAGACGTCGATCTCCCACGATGCGAAGAACCCGAACGTATAGTTCTGCAGGTGCTCCGGGACGTCGTGGGCTTCGTCGCTCACACCCTGGCTCGTGTGCTCGCCGACCTTTTCGAGGCCCGCGCCGACCCGGAAGTCCAGGCGCGGGAGGTACTCACCCGTCGCGGCGGTGACTTCGTTCTGCGCGATCCCGATCTCGAGCGAGACGATGTTCAGCTCTTGGTTGTTCCGAAGCGCCGTGTCGATCAACTCGGTGAGGTTCGGGTCGCTGAAGAAGTCACTCCACTCGACGAGCGCCGAACTCTCGGTCTCCGAGGGCTTCGGGAAGGCCTTCGGGACTTCCGTGTTCGCCTCGCGGGGTTGTTGTTGGAGCGCGGGCGCGCAGCTCGCGAGGAGCAGCGCGAAGACCCACGCTCCGGTGCGGTGGGGTGTCGAATCCACGTCACGCATCGTGAACGATCTCCTCGGTGAGCGGATCTTCATACTCATCGCGGATGAGCGCGCGGCCCTCCGCGATCTTTCCGAAGATGAAGTAGAGGCCGGGCACGATCAGGACGCCGAACAGCGTCCCGAACAACATCCCGCCCAGCGCGGACGCGCCGATCGTTCGGTTGCCGATCGCCCCGGGGCCGGTTGCGACCACGAGCGGCACGAGGCCGGCGATGAACGCGAACGAGGTCATGAGGATCGGTCGGAAGCGGACGCGCGCGCCCTCGATGGCGGCCTCGAGCACCGTGGCGCCTTGGTGGTGCTTCTGCACCGCGAACTCCACGATGAGGACCGCGTTCTTACCGAGGAGGCCGACCAACATCACGAGGCCGACCTGCGCGTAGATGTCGTTCGCGAGCCCCATCGACTTCAGGAACTGGAAGGACCCGAAGACGCCCGCGGGCAGCGAGAGAACGACCGCGAGCGGGATGATGAAGCTCTCGTACTGAGCCGCGAGCACCAGGTACACGAACAGCAGCACGACCGCGAAGATGTAGAGACCTTCGTTGCCGCGTTGCGCTTCGTCGAACGACAGCCCCTCCCACGCGATGTCGTAGCCGCGCGGGAGCGTCTCGGCGGCGACCTCGCGCACGGCCTGGATCGCGTCCGCGCTCGTGTAACCCTTCGCGGGTGTCCCGCGGATCGCGGCCGAAGTGTAGAGGTTGTAGCGAGTGATCTCGTTCGGCCCCTGCGTCTTCCGCATCGTCATGAACGCCGAGTACGGGACCATCTCCCCGTGGTGGTTCTTCACGTAGAGCTGGAGGATGTCGGAGGGGAGGCGTCGGTACTCGGGCGCGGCCTGGGTGTAGACCTTGAAGAACCGCCCGAAGCGGATGAAGCCCTGCTCGTAGGTGGAGCCGATCAGGATGTCGAGGTTCTCGAGCGCCTTGCCGATCGACACGCCCTTCTGCATCGCGAGTTCGTTGTCGATGACCAGCTCGTACTGGGGGTAGTTCGCGGCGAAGAACGTGAAGAGGCCGGTGAGCTCCTTACGCTTCCCGAGGGCCTCCATGAAGTCCTTGTTGATCTCGTCGAACTCGAAGTAGTCGGTCTCCGCGTTCTTGTCGAGGAGACGCAACGCGAACCCACCCGCGGCGCCGTAGCCCGGGACCGCCGGCGGCTCGAAGAACTCGACGATCGCGCCGATGTCCTTCGCCTTCTCCTCGAGCTCTTCCATGATCTCGTGAACGGAGTGTTCGCGGTCCGACCAGTTCTTCAGGTTGATGAGACAGGTACCGGCGTTCGACCCACGACCCTCCGTGAGGATCTCGTAGCCGGCGAGCGACGAGACGGACTCGATGCCGTCGATCTCCTCGGCCACCTTCTGTAGGCGCTTCGAGATCTCGTTGGTGCGCTCCAGCGTGGTCCCGGGCGGGGTCTGGATGATCGCGTAGATCATCCCCTGGTCCTCGTTGGGGATGAAGCCGGCGGGGAGCGTCTCGTTCACGGCGAAGATCCCGAACCCGAAGACGAGCAGCATCCCGAAGGTGATGAGGCGGCGGTGGACGATCAGATTGAGGAGGTCCACGTAGCGACCGGTGACACGCTCGAAGCGGCGGTTGAAGGCGTCGATCAAGTAGGCGATCGGCGACCTGCGCTTGGGCCGGCCGTGCGTGTTCTTCAGGATCATCGCGCACAGCACGGGAGTGAGCGTCAGCGCGACGAGACCCGAGATGATGATCGACGTGGCCATCGTGATCGAGAATTGCCGGTAGAAGAT
>JAUHYN010000405.1 GCA_030426505.1 bacterium
CCCTAGAGGCGATCACGGTCTCCCGCGCGCTCGCAAAGGCCCGACCCGATGCCTTCCATTCCGACCTCGCCACGAGCCTCAACAACCTGGGCGCGATCTTCACCGGATTGGGGCGGCGAGAGGAGGCACTCGACGCTACTCTAGAGGCCGTCCAGATCCTCCGCTCGTTCGCAAGGGCACGACCCGCTGCCCTCCTCCCCGACCTCGCGGCGAGCCTCAACAACCTGGGCATCCGGTTCAGCGAATTGGGGCGGCGGGAGGAGGCTCTCGGCGCCACCCTAGAGGCTCTCCAGGCCTATCGCACACTCGCAAGGGCCGGATCCGACGCCTTCCTTCCCAACCTCGCGGGTGCCCTCATAACCCACGCCATCGCCCTCGTCGCCACCGACGATGCTCCAGCGGCCCTCCTCGCAGCACGTGAAGGCCTTACGTACTTCACCCAACTCACTCTTGCGCTCCGCTCGGTCTTCGAACCCAAGCTCCGCAGCACCATCGACGTCTACACCCACCTCCTCCAAGCCAACAACCTCGACCCCACCACCGATCCCACCCTCATCGCCGCCCAAGCCGCCCTCACCCCGCCCCCCTGAACTCACAACCTCCGCAACATCGGAAACTTCAACCGATACGCATCCTGCGCCCACCGCGGCAGCGCCGACCAGTTCCGCTCCAACCACCCCTCGTCCTCCTCGCCCGGCTCGATCTCCCCCGACGGGAACGCCACCGTCCACGTCACCGGCACCGCGATCACCTCGCCCTTTCGGCCCACGTACTTCAGCACCTCCACCTGATCCCGCGTCCCCGATTCGTCCCGCGACTCCGCGATCTCCAGGCCCGTCACGTACGTCGACAGATAGATCGACAAGATCTCGATCGTCCGGCCGAACCACTCCAGCCGCTCCTCCATCTCCGCGTCGATCGCCAAGCGGCCCGAGCGGATGCGGGCGTCGAGCTCGTCGGCGCCCATCGCGTCCGAGAGCGGGAAGTCCTCGTCCTCGATCGCGTCCGCGAGGTGGCCGCGCTCCACGCCGTCGATCTCGAGGTCCATCAGGTAGCGGTACAGCACCGGCGAATCGTACCCGATCCGCACTCCGCGCTTGTCACCGCTCACGTCGTCCCCAAGATGCTCGAGGCCGCGCCATGAAACCGCTCCGAACCCGCGCCCGCGAGGGCGACCCCGAAGCCGCCCTCGAACTCGCCGAGCGCTACGACTTCGAAGCGCCGCGCGATCGCAAGAAGGCCGAGCGCTACTACCGCGTCGCCGCCGACGCCGGACTCACCGAAGCCGAGAACCTCCTCGCCGAGCTCCTCCGCGATCACGTCGCGACCCCCGCCGCCAAGCGCGAAGCCGTGCAGTTCTTCCGCCGCGCCGCCGAACACGGACACCCCGACGCCCAACTCAGCCTCGGCGTCGCCCTCTTCTACGGCATCGGTGTTCGACGCGACGCCGCAGAGGCCCTCGCGTGGTACCAGCGCGCCGCCCGCGCCGGACACTCCGGCGCCATGCTCAACATCGGCCACATGTACCGGACCGGCGACGCCGTCGAACAAGACTGGGCCGCCGCCCTGCGCTGGTACCGACGCGCCGCCCAACTCGACAACGTCAACGCCGCGCACTGGCTCGCCCGCATCTACGACGGCCACGAAGCCCTCCCCGAGAACCGCGCCGCCGCCGTCCGCTGGCTCGAACGCGCCGCCGAGCTCGGCGACGCGCAGTCCAAGTGCCACCTCGGCGTCCGCTACTTCAACGGCGACGGCGTCCCCGAAGACGAAGCCCGCGCCGCGACGCTCTACGAAGAGGCCGCGCGCGACGGCGACGCGTGGGCCGCCTACCTCCTCGGCCTCTGCTACCGCGACGGCACCGGCAAAAGGAGGAACCGCCGCCACGCCGAAGCCTGGTTCCGACGCGCCGCCGACGAAGACGTCCGCGAAGCGCGGGACGCCATCGAGGCGCTCCGATAGACACGACTTCCTCGACCTCCGCCCAACGTGATCACTCCACCCAGACGATCCGCTCCAACCACCGCCGCAGCCTCCGCCCGTGCACCGCGTTCGCGTGCTCCACGTGCGCCACACGACCCCGCAGCCGATCCCGCTCCACCGCTGCGACCGGCGCGCCCGCGCGCGCGAGGCCGCACAGCTCGGCCTCCAACCGCTTGCGCTCGCGCCGCGTCACTGCGGGCGCCGCGTTGACCACCAGCCCCGTCACCGTCTGCCGACGATGCGATCGCATCCACCGCGTCTTCCGTTCGTTCAACGCGAAGCCCTCGTCCTCGACGATCGCGCGCACCGCGGACGTCACGTCTCGCACGTGAGCGTCGAACGAGAACACCATGTCGTCCGCGTACCGCGTGTAGATCGCGTCGTGCTTCGCGGCGAGCCCCGCCATGCGAACGTCGAGCCCGAACGCGACGAGGTTCGCGAGGTACGGCGAAGTCGGCGCGCCCTGCGGCAGGTGACGCGCCCCGTACTCGCGCTCCGCGCGAAACCAACGCGGCGTCCGTACCGTCGTCAGCCCCGCCAACACCTCCGCGACCGCCTCGGGGTAGCCGGCCGCCATGAACACCGCGTACACGCGCGCGCGCCGAATCGACGGGAAGAACCGCTGCAGATCGAACCGCGCCACCACCGATCGCCCCGCATGCATCCGCGCGTTCGTCGCGAACGATCGCCCGCGGACGAAGCCGTGCGCCGCCGGGTGGACCGGGATCCGCTCCAAGATCTCGCCGAGGATCCGCCGCTGGATCTTCGCGAGCTGCGCCTTGGGCGCCTCGATCAGACGCGCCCCCGATCGATACCGGACGTAGTGATGCATCGGTCCGGGCGGCGCGCGATCGAGGTACCCGCGCACGTCCGCCCAACCCTCGAGCGAACCCAGCGGCATCTCGAGCCACCGCGCGATCGAAGGGACATCCTCGAGCACGCGCACCGGCCAACGCGGCGCGAACATCGCCAAGGGCATCGCCGCCACCTCGAACGCGGTGGGCGGCGGGAGCGCCTCCAGCTCTTCCTCGTACGTATCGATGAATCGACACAGCACGACCAACCGCGGCGGCCGCGAGAAGCGCGCGCGAACACCGTCGACCAGCGCCTCCGCGAACGGGATGGGCGGCTCGATCGACGACGTCACCGCCGCGATCATCCCGCGCCGCGTCCAATCCGACGTCAGCAGCGCCCGCGCGAGGGCTTCGACGATCAGCGCGCGCACGTGGCGAACACGCCCCGACTTCCTGGTCCGGCCTGGCCTGATTCGGGTCGGTCTCGCCGACTGGCGGCCAGGCGATGAACCGTTCTACTCAATCGACCACCCTGGGGGAGCCCCAGAGCCGAGCTACGCTCGAATGCTCGGGGCGCGTCGCCGCGTCGGATCCTACTTCAACGCCGCCGCACGAACCACAGCGGCAGCAACAGTAGCCACGCCCACGCGCCCCCGCGGCGAGAGGTCGCCGAGCACGAACACCCGCCGTCGTCGACCGGCGGCGTCGTCACGGGCGCCTTCTTCGTCACCGTGATCGCGACCTCGTCCGTCGACATCCGCGCCCCGTCGCTCGCGGTGAGCGTGAAGGTCAGCGTCGCGTCCTCGTCCGGCGCGACGAACACGACCCGCGCGCCCTCGCCCGAACCGAGGTCCACCGACGGCCCCGAGGCCTGCGTCCAGGTGAGCCCGAGCGGCGCCGGCCCCATACTCGCCGAGCCGTCGAGCACCACCGTCGCGCCGCCCTCCACCGACTGATCCGCGCCCGCGTCCGCGACCACCGCGTCGGCCGCGCCGATCGTGATCACCACCGTGTCGATCGCGCTCCCGGTGTCGTCCTCGACCATCAATTGGAAGCGCGCCGTCCCCGGCGCGTCGAGCTGCGGCGCCACGAACGCCGCGACCACACCGTCCGCGTCGAGCAACGACACCGGCGGCCCCTCGACCTGCGACCACGTGTACGTCAACGCGCCCTCGCCGCGGCTCCCCGAGCCGTCGAGCAGGACGACATCGCGCGCCGCCACCGTCTGGTCCGGGCCGGCGTCCGCGACCAACGCCACGAAGTCACCCGCCCGCACGAGCACGTCGACCGTGTCGGTCGCGCTCAACACGCCGTCGTCGACAGTGAGTTCGAACGTGAGCGTCGTGTCCTGCCGGAGATTCGGCGCGACGAAGCCCGCGAGGTCCGTGTCGGCGCGCGTGAGCTCCACCGTGGGCCCCGCCGTCTGTGTCCACGCGAACGTGAGCGCGCGCCCCGCGTTGCCTTGGCTCGCCGATCCGTCGAGGAGCGCGAGCGCGAACGCGTCGACCGCGAGGTCCGGGCCCGCGTCCGCGAGCAGCTCGGGCAAGCACGCGGTCGCGTCGTCGCGCAGCTCGGTGAACGGCGCGTTGGTGATGCCTTCGACCACGAAGTCGTCGAGCTCCCAGCCGTAGTCGCTGACCGCCGCGTCCGTCCCGATGCGGAAGCGGAGCGTCACCGTGCGGCTCGCGAGCTGCGCGCCGAAGTCGAGCACGAGCGGCTCCCGGTCGGGCCACGCCGCGTTCCTGCCCGCGTACACCGCGCGCCCGCCGAGCGGGTTGTTGCTGTCGGTGCCGAGCGTCCCGGTGTAGCCGGGATCGACGTACGTCGACACGTCGGCCCAGTTGCGCCCACCGTCGATGCTGACCTCGATCATCCCGCCGTCGAAGTCCTCCGCCGCCTGCTCGAACGAGTACCGGTGCGACAGCGACACCACGAACGGCGCCGTCGCCGAGACCTCCAACGGAGGGGACTCGAGCGAAGTATCCGACGGCGCCCCGAAGTCCTCGCCGCGCCAGTGGTGCGCGGTGAGGCTCGCCTCCGCGCGCGTCCAGATGGTCGCGGCCTCGTCGCCGGTCGGCGTCCACGCGCTGACCGGCGCCTCGACGTCGTCCGTCGTCGCGCCCGTCGCGCTGTCGACGTTCACCAACGTGATCGTCGTACTCGTCCGCGTGAGCGTACACGTGTCGGGCGCCGCCACCGTCGTCACGAGCGTGAGTGACGCGCGCGCGCCGAGCCCCGGATCGAGATCCAGCGGCACCTCGATCGTCGTCGTCTGGTACGGATCGATCTGCGGCAACGTGACCGTGGCGCCCGAAGGGAACGTCACGCCCGCCGTCGTCGAAGAGAGCGTGACCGTCCCGCCGACCATCGGCGCCGGCCCGCCGTTCGACACCGTGAAGGTGACCCGGCCGCGTTCCTCGGCGTCGAGGACGCCGTCGTCGTCGCAGGAGTAGAGGCCGTCGTCGATCGCGATCGCGCCCACCAGGATTCGCGCGCTCGCGTCGAAGGCTTCGACCACGCCGACCAGGTCGTTCGAGTCCGGGGGCGGGCCCTCGGCGCACGTCCCGGCGCCGCGGCGACCGAACGCGTCGGCGATCGCGGTGAGGTCCTGCGGGTTCGTGGTGGACGCCGCGGCCGCGGCGAGGATCGCGTCGCGCCCCTCGAGGTAAGTCGCCGCGCGCGGGGTGAGCAGCAGGCCCGCGACCACGTAGTCGGCGAAGCGGCGGCGGATCTCGTCGAAGGTGACGGTCGAGCTGACCTGCGTGAGCAGTTCCGCGTAGACCTCGAACAACATCGACGCCCAGATCTCACCCGCGTTGTGGATCTCGGAGTTGGGTCCACCCGGATCGTACGGCTGGCCCGACGGGTCCGGCTCGCCATCCTGGATGTGCCGGAACGACTGCGCGTTGATCGCGGGGTTGATCGAGTACGCGGTGCGGCGCGTGCCGAAGTACGTGCCCGTGTTGCGACCGCTCGACGCGTAGACCGAGTGGCCGTACGCGCCCATGAGATCGTCGCCCGCGCGGATCTTCGTGAAGAAGTCGATGATGTCGCCCCAGCCCTCGCTCATCGCGGAGCACTGCGTGTTGCCACAGGAGGTGAGGCGGCGGTGGAGGTAGTGGCCCCACTCGTGCGAGACGAGGCCGACGTCGAGCGCGCCGTCGACGTCCGGTCCGTTCAGGCGGAACAGCGTCGCGGTCACCGGCCCCGCGGCGAGCGCGGTGCGGATCGCGGCGCCGTCGGCCTGCGTCACCGAGAGCACCCCGATGTTCGTCGCGCCGGAGCCGCCCATCCCGGGCGCGCCGCCGCCGGCGTTGTTCGCGAGGATCACGCCGACGCCGCCCGCGGCCTCCACGTTCGAGACCTTTGTGGCGAACGTACAGCCGCCGCGATCCACCAACGCGATCTGACCGGCGACGTTGTTCGCGATCGGCTCGCACGCGTCGGTCCCGGTCCCGGTGCCGTCATCGGCGGCGACGACGGACGCGGTCACGTCGAAGTTCTGAGGTCCGAAGCTGGCCGTGCCGATGTCGGAGGGGTTCGGCGCGCCATTCAATGTAATCGATGCGTTCTGCTGCCCGTTCCAGACGTAAACCTGCATCCGCGGCGACATGCCGTCGCTCGGCGTCGACATGTTCGCGTTGTTGCGACCGTTGTAGTCCTGGACCTCGGCGCGCAGGACGTCGCCGCCGAGCCCGCCGCGACCGTAGTTGTCGGTCTGGGCGTTGCCGTTGGCCTCGTCGAAGCCCGAGTCGTACCAGTAATCGTGCAGCCAGTTGATCGTGTAGAAGATGTTGGTGACGGCCGCCATGATCTGCTCTTCGCTCTCGTTCGGGGCCTGACTGAGATCGAAGGCACGATCGAAGGTGTTCGCCGCCGTCGCCGTCGCGCGGAGATCTCCGTTGCCGAAGCCACTCGGAGCGGCGAGGTCGGCGTAGGCGTCGACGTTGTTGCCGCGCGCCTCCGTCGCGCCGTCCGGCAGCCAGCGATCCGGCCCGCCCGCGGGCGGCGTGTTGAACGACTCGACCGTCACGAGGTTCGGCGCCATCGGCTGCAGCGGCGTCCCGTCGGGCGCGCCGGTCGGGTGCGGCGAGAAGTCCTGGTGCGGTCCGTCGAGCGGCCGGAGATCCGCCGGATCCGCGTAGACGCGATACGAGAACGCGTCGTGGTGCGTGAGGTCCTCGCGCTCGAGCACCCGCCCGTCGCGCGCGTCGATCACGCGTGAGAACGCCCTCGCGTCGAGCTCGCCGGCGCGCTCCGCGTACGCCTCCACGAAGAACGCCGGCGTCAGCGCTCTCTTCTCCGCGAACAACACGCGCTTCACGCGCGCCGGCTCCGGCAGGTGGATCTCGTGCGTGCGCGCCGCGTAGCGGACCTCGTCGTTCGGTCCGGGCACCGGCGTCATCACCGCCGCGGTGACGAGCGCGCCCGTCGCGTCCGACAACGCGATCGCGAGCGCGGCCTCCTCGCTCAGATCGAAGCGCGCCGACTTCACGCCCTCGGCCGCGAGCGCGCCGGAGAGCGCG
>JAUHYN010001456.1 GCA_030426505.1 bacterium
TTCAGCGTGGGGCCGCCCGCGGTCATCTTCGTGACCTGGGCCGTCTTGCCCCTCCGCCGCTTCTTCTTCGCGTCTGCGTTGCCAATCGCCAGGGACGCCACCAACCCGACCGCGACCACCACACCCAGCGCTCGGCCCATCCTTTGGAACATCTCGCGTTTCAAGGACAACCTCCGATTCAGCGGCACGAGTGGGCCAGGGTCAGCTCGTACGTCCCCAGCTCGTCCCGCCAGTATTCGCCGTCGAACGGCCAGACGAGCTTCTCGTCGTCGGTCCATTCGATGAACTCCTTCTCGATGTCCTTCGGCCGTGATTGCACGTCTCTGAGCTGAGATTCGATGCGCTCCTGCTCGGAGCGCGAGGTCTCGATGTCGATGCGGATCGCCTGCTGGATCAGCGTCTTCACGTGGTCACGTTCGCGCTCGAGTTGGTTGCGCACCGCGCGCCCCGCTTCGCGCGCGAGCTCGAGCTTCGCGTCGCCCAACACCTCGCGCAGTCGATCCGCGATCGCCGCGCTGCCGAAGCCGGCGCCGTAGCTCGAGAGCGCGGCCTCTTCGGCCGTGACCTCTTTGTACGCACCATCGAGTCGCTGCAGCTCCGGATCCGCGAGCGCGATCTCGAGCACCTGCCCGAGGATCTCGGCCTTGTCGGTGTTCGTCTCCGCGAGGTCGCGGCCGCGCAGGTTCTCGAGCGCCTCGTAGTACTTGTCGGACGTCTGCTCGCGCGCGGTCATCGCCTCGAGCTCCTCGAGCACCGGCTCGTACCGACGGAGGAACCGCGTGAGGATGTCCTTCGCCTCCGGGTAGCGGCAGTTCTCGTAGTAGATGACGGCCTTCAGGATGTGGCTCTCCGGGTAGTACTCGTCCTTGAAGAACGGCGAGTGCAGCGTGAGCAGGTTGCCGAGCGCCTTCTCGTACACGCCGAGCCGGAACTCCGCCCAGCTCGCCTCGTACAGGGCGTCGAGCCACGCGTACGAGTCGCGATCGACCTTCGTGTAATAGAAGATCGAGAACGACGGCTGCTGCGCGCCGAAGTGCGTGCGTGCGAGCTGGAAGAACGCGGCCTCGCGCAGCGTCTCGTTCGGGTAGGCGGCGTCCGGGTGCGTGAGCCGCACGACCGCCTTGAACGCGTCGAGCGCTTCGTTCTCCTTGTTGTTCTTGAAGAGCACGAGGCCCTCGAGGAACTTCGCGCGGGCGCCGTACTTCGAGTCCTCCTTCACGCGCATCACGTAGCGCTCGGCGGCCTCGGTGTGTTCCTTCGCGTTGAGCTGGAAGTCGTCGCCCTTCTTCGCGGCGCGCTTCCTCTTGTTCGCGCGCTTCTTCTTCGGCTTGGGCTTGGGCTTCTCGACGGGATCGCCGAAGAGGTCCTCGTCGATCGTGAAGCCACCGCCTTCCTTCTTCTCGATCGTCGGGTCGTCCTTCGCGGGCTCCTCGATCGGGTCGTCGCCGAACAGATCGCCCTTGAGCGACTTGCCGCCGGTGACGGTGTCGACCACGCGCGTCTCGCCGAGCTGCCCCACCGCGGAGCCGCGC
>JAUHYN010000406.1 GCA_030426505.1 bacterium
GAGCCGCTCGACGACCACGGTCGAGGCTTGTTGAGCGATCAGTGAACCGAGATTTGGTCCGAAACGCGGAAGATCTGTCCGTTGGCGGCGTTCTTCAGCGTCCTGCTAGGGCGCCGACGATCGCGAAGGTCGCGAGGGCGGCGCCGCTCACGGCGGTGAGCGCGATCGAGCGAGTGTTCGAGGGCGGCGGCGCGGTGATCGCGATCGGTGGCTCGGGTTCGGGGCGCGCCAAGACCACGCGGACGGCGCGCTCGCGATCCGCTTCGGCGACGATGAGCTCGGCGTCGTGCCGGAGCGCGCCCGTGACGACCGACAACGTGTGGGTCCCCGGGTCGAGCTCGATGCGGCCGACCGTGCGGGGCGCGCCGTCGATCGTCACGCGCGCGTTCGGGATCGGGACGCCGGCGTCGTCGACGACGGCGAGCTCGATCGACGGGACGCGGATCGTGTCGAGGCGGGAGGCGCAGTCGCGGCGCACGACCGCCGGACACGCCGCGTCCGCGCAGGTCTCGAAGCCCGCGCGCGCGGCGAGGACGCGGCCCTCGCGAACGTCGACCTGTGCGGCTTCGCTCGCGTCTAGGCATGCCTCGACCGACGGTGCGGCGAGGAGGACGAGCGCCCAGATCAACGCGTCACCTCGACGTCGTCGAACAGGATCGACAGCGGGGGCCACGTGCCGGAGAGCGACACGATGCCGAGGGCGAACTCGGTATCGTCGAACGCGAATGGCGCGCGCCACGGGCCGTTGGTGAGGAGGCTCCCGTCGTGGTGGATGCCGGTGACGATCGGACCGAAGCTCAGCTCGAGTCGATGCCAATCGCCGTCGAGCGCGAGCGGCGCGCTCAGCACGACCGTGGCGTCCTCGAGGACACGCACCTGGCCTTCGAAGAAGTCGACCGTGACCTCAGGACCGACCGGAGGGAACGCGCGCACCGCGAGGATCGGCAGCCGCGTCGTGGGCGGGACCGCGGTGAGCAGCCGGTACCGGAAGCGGTAGCGGCGGTACGGGTCGGGCTCCGTCAAGCGCGCGAGGACGACGGAGCCGGCGACGTCCGGGGTCGTCTGGGCTACCGCGTCTGCGCGCATCGCGGCGGGCGGGCTGAACGGGCTCTTCGTGTCGCGGACGAGCGTGACCTGATCGTTCGTGCCCTCGCCGCCGCCCCACTCCGTCATCACGTCCGGGTCCCGATCGAAGCTCGCGCAGAAGATCCGATTCGCGTCGCGCTCGCAGAGCGGGCCTCCGTCGCGCACGCCCGCGTCGACCTCGCCGGCGTCGACTTCGCCGCCGTCGCGGGGTGTGGCGTCGGGCCGCGCGGCGTCTACCGAACCCGCGTCTCGTGCGCTCGCGTCGCGCACGCCTCCGTCGCGGAGCGCCACGCCCGCGTCGCGCTGGCCGGCCTCGCCCTCGAAGTCGCCGACCGGGAAGGCCAACGTACACGCCGCGCCGAACGACCCGAACACGGCGATGGCGACGGACGCGAGGCGGGGCACGGGCCCGCAGCGTACCGGGCCGCTGGGGAGAATGGGAGACCGACGTATACTCGAGCCGCGTGGCGGCGAAACCGAGCGAGACCTCGATGCGCGGCAAGTCGCTCCTCGCGGGGCGCATTCGTGTCCTCGAGGCGCTCGGCCACGGCGGGCAGGGCGCGGTCTTCCGCGGCGAGATGGTCGGCCCGCAAGGCTTCACGCGCGCCGTAGCGATCAAGCGCCTCACGAACTCGGCGCCCGGCGCGGACCGCACCGATGCGCTGCTCGACGAGGCGCGGCTCGCCTCCGCGATTCACCACCCGAACGTCGTGCAGACGCTCGACGTCGTGGAGGACGACGACGAGTACGTGATCGTGATGGAGCTGGTGGACGGCTTCTCGCTCGCGAAGTTGATGCGCGCGCCGCGCCCGATCCCCCCGCTCGTCGCGGCGGGGATCATCGAAGGCGCGCTGCGCGGGTTGGACGCGGCGCACGAAGCGACGAGCGCGCGGGGAGAGCCGCTGCGGATCGTCCACCGCGACTTCTCGCCGCAGAACATCCTCGTGGATCGGTTCGGGACCGCGAAGGTGCTCGACTTCGGGATCGCGAAGGCCGCGCAACGCGCGCAGCCGATGACGCGCGCGGGCGCGTTCAAAGGGAAGGTGCCGTACGCGGCGCCGGAGCAGGTGCATGGTGAGGGAGATCGTCGCGTCGATCTCTGGGCGGCGGGCGTCGTGTTGTGGGAGGCGATCCTCGCGCGCCGCTTGTTCAAGCGCGACACGCCCGCCGACACGATCGCGGCGATCATGCGGCAGCCGATCGAGGAACCGGCGCGGGTCGATCCTTCGTTGCCGACCGCGCTGAGCGACGTCGCGGTGCGCGCGCTCCAGCGCCCGCCGGAGGATCGCTACGCGACGGCACAACAGATGGCCGACGCCCTCGCGGCGGCGGGCGCGGCGTCACCGCGGGAGATCGCGGAGTGGATCGCGCCGTGGTTCGCGCCGAAGGCCCACGAGGGCGCCGCGCCGACGAAGGAACTCGGCACGATCGCGGATCCGCAGGATCCGCAGGAGCCGACGCGGGCGGCGCGCGGCGTGCTGTCGGATCCGTTCGATGTGCCGAGTGGTTTGGGCGCGTCGCTCGGCGCGGCTGCGCCGTCGACCGTCCGAGGCCCCGCCGCGGACACGGCGCTGATCGAAGCGGCGCCGACCGAGGCGTCGGTGCTGGACGGGCGCTCCGGTCCGCCGGGGAATGCGCGCGGGGACGAGGCGGCGGGGTTCCTGCGGCCCGCGGTCGTCGCGTCGACGATCGCGGAGGACACACACTCCGAGTCTGCGGAGGACCTCCCGGGGTCCGACGTGTACGCGAGCGTCGTCGGCCCTCCGCGACCGGAGGCGACGGTGTCGATGCCCGGCGCCGTCATGACGCGCCCGCGTCGCGTGGCCTTCGCGCTCGCCGCCGCAGCGCTGTGCGTCGCCGCATTCGTTACGTACCAACGCCTCGACCGACGGCCGCCCCCCGCGATCGAGGCGCGTCCAGAGCCCGCGCTCACTGCGCCCGCCGTCGAGGCCGAAGCGCCGACCGCCACGAAACCCGCGCCCGAAGTCGACACGCAGGCCGAGCTCGAATCCGAAGCGCCGCGCGCCGCGGAGGCCGAGCTCGAAGAACAGACCGAACCCCCGCCCCGTCGACGCACGACGCGCAAGCGCCGCGCCCGCACCAAACGAAGACAGAAGCCCCGCGCTGCGGAGCCGGAGATCGATTGCTCGCAACCCTACGTCGTGCGGGACGGGGTCAAGATCTGGCGGCGCGAGTGCTTCAGCGAGGAGTGAGGTCGCGGTAGGGTCTCGGCGATGGCGGATGTGACCGTCCCGCACCGTGCGTTCGAGGTGTCCGTACACGGGCTCCTCGTGGAGGTCGTGCGCGGGCCCGATTCGGGCGCCACGACGCGCGCGCGCGAGGACACGATCACCGTTGGGACCGCCGAGGGGAACGACCTCGTGCTCACCGACGACACCGTGTCGCGGTATCACCTCGAGTTGAAGAACGTCGGCGACCGCATCCTCGTCGTCGATCTCGGATCCACCAACGGGACGAGTACCCAGGGCGTCCACGTCGAGCGCGCGTCCGTCGCGCCCGGGACCGTCCTCACGCTCGGCAAGACCGCGCTGCGTGTGGACAGCGGCGCGCCGGCGAAGGTCGAGCTCCTCGATGGCGATCGCCTCGGCGACATGCGCGGGCAGGCGCCCGCGATGCGGAAGCTGATGAGCCGGATCCTCCGCGTCGCGCAGTCCGACGTCTCCGTGCTGTTGATCGGCGACACCGGCGTCGGCAAAGAGGTCACCGCGCGCGCGATCCACGACGCGAGCTCGCGCGCCGATGAACCGTTCGAGACCGTCGACTGCGGATCGCTCTCGCCCACGCTCATCGCGAGCGAGCTGTTCGGGCACGAGAAGGGCGCGTTCACCGGCGCCACGCAACGGCACGCGGGCGCCTTCGAGCGCGCGAACGGCGGCACGTTGTTCCTCGACGAGATCGGGGAGCTCCCGAGCGCGTTGCAACCCAACTTGCTCGGTGCGCTCGAGCGGAGATCGTTCCGGCGCGTGGGCGGGCAAGATCCGGTACGCGTCGACGTGCGCGTGGTCTGCGCGACCAACCGCGACCTCCGCCGCGAGGTGAACAAGGGCCGCTTCCGCCAAGACCTCTACTACCGTATCGCCGTCGTTCTCCTCGAGATCCCCGCGCTGCGCGAGCGCACCGAGGACATCGAGTTGCTCGTCGAACACTTCCTCCGCGAGGCGGGGCACTCGGGCTCCGTCGAGGCGGTTGTCCCCGAGGCCGCGATGGAGGCCCTCGAGCAACACACGTGGCCCGGCAACGTGCGCGAGCTGAGGAACTTCGTGGAGGCGGCGCTCGCGATGGGCGAGGTGCCGACGCTGTACGGCGATCCCGAGATGACGCCCCACGAGGACGCGGTCCCGAGCGCCGAGAGCGCGTTCCCGTCGAAGCCGCTCGATGAGCTCTACGCGATGAACTACAAGGACGCGCGCGCCGCGATCGTCGACGAGTTCGAGGGCATGTACCTGCGCGTCTTGATGGAGCGTTGTCGCGAGAACGTCTCGCGCGCCGCGCGGGAGTCGGACATCCATCGCTCGTACCTCACGCAGATGCTCAAGAGGCACGGGCTGAGGTGAGCGCGAAGGTCATCGAACGCCTGAAGCGCGGCTCGATCGCGGAGCTCCTCCTCGCGCGCTACGTCGAGACGGACGGGTCCGAGCGCAACGTCGTGGTGAAGCGCCTGCAGAAGCGCCACGCGGACGACGCGCGCGCGCGCGTCTCGATCGCCGAGGAGGCGCGCCTCCACGCCATGCTCGACCACCCCAACATCGCCGGGTTCGTCGACTCCGGAGAAGCGGACGGCCTGCCGTACCTCGTCCTCGAGCGCGTGGACGGCCTCGACCTTGGCGCGATCGCGGCACAGACCTCGATCCCCCGCGACGTCGCGCTGCACGTCGCCGCGGAGATCCTCCGCGCGCTCGGATACATCCACGCGCTCGCCGACGAGGACGACACGCCGCTCGACATCGTCCACCGCGACGTCACGCCGGGGAACGTCCTCGTCTCGTGGGACGGCGATGTGAAGTTGATCGACTTCGGGATCGCGCAGCAGGAAGAGCGCGCGGACCTCACGCTCGCCGGGCACCACAAGGGCACCGTGGAGTTCATGGCGCCCGAACAGTCGCGCGGGGACAAGAGCGATCGCCGTACCGACCTGTACGCGATGGGGTGCCTGTTGCACTGGATGCTCGTCGGGGAGTCGCCGCTCGCGACGCCGCAGGCGCGGCGCTCGGCGTTCGCGGGAGACGACGTCGCGCTCGATCCTTCGCTCCCGAAGGACGTGGCTACGATTGTCCGCCGCGCGACGTTCGGCGATCGCGACGCGCGCTACGCGAACGCGGCGGCGATGGGCGTTCACATCGCTTCGGTGTTCGTGGACTCCGGCGTGATCGATCCGCGCGCGCGCCTGAGGCGCTTCATGAAGCAACTCCGCGCGGCCTCCGCCGCGGCGCCGCCGAAGGCGATGCGCGATCTCTTCGATCCTTCGCTGCTCGGCGAGTCGCCCGCGGTGAGCTTCGAGGATCGGACCCACGTGATGGCGGAGGATCTCTCGACGGACTCCGAGCAGACCGACCGCGCCGAGGCGCCCTTCGCGAACACCGTGCCGACCGCGCTCCCGATCACGGGGCCGACGATGGCGCCGCCCGGTCCGACGGTCGCCGCGCCCGCGCCCTCGTTCCTCGACAGCGACGAGGTGTCTCCGCTCGATCCGCTCGGCGCGGGCGCGCTCGGATCCGCGCCGACCGTCGCGCAACGGCCGGTCTCCGCGCCCGGGCTGTTGTCGTGGACCTCGGACGGGATGCCCGCGCAGGCCAGACCCGCCGACGCCGCGCTCACCACGCCGGCGACGGGCGGCATCCTCGACGACGACACCGATCCGGCGACCGCCGGTGGGCAGCAGACGGAGCTCGAGCTGCAGCTCCGCTCCGACGCCGGGCGCGTCATTCACGGGTACCGCCTCACGGAGCGCATCGCGCGCGGCTCGAAGAGTGTGGTGTACGCCGCGACGCACGAGACGCTCGGCTTCGAGTACTGCGTTTGCATCGTCGCGCGGCGCCCGCAGGATCTCGCGGAGGCAGAGCGCATTCGCGACGTCGCCCAGCGCGTGGGGCGCTTGCGACAGCCGCACGTCGCGCCCGTGATCGACTTCGGGTTCCTCGAGGACGGTCGCCCGTTCTCGACGATGGCGCGGATCGAGGGTCAGTCGATCGCCGAGCTCGGGCCGCGCGCGATCCCCTGGGCGCAGCTGAGGACGTGGGTCCTCGATCTCGCTCGCGCGCTCCAGGCCTCGCACGAAGTCGGCGTGATCCACGGCGACGTCGAGCCGTCGAACGTCCTCGTGCGCGACAACGAAGTGCGGCTCGTTGGCTTCGACATCGCGCGGCCCGACACGACCACCCCGGCCGACGACGTGTTCGGGTTGAGCGCGATCGCGACGCGGCTCGTCGAGAACGGTCGCGCGAAGGACGAGAACTTCCCCGCGGAGACGCGGATCCCCGAAGCCTTCCGCGCGCTGATCGAGCGCATGGCGGACGCGCGCGCCGCGCAGCGGCCGACGATGTCCCAGGTCATCGCGGCGCTCGAGGACATCCCGAGCGCTCCGCGGGATCCGGCGAGCCTGCTCCCGCTCGATCCCGAGCCGGGTCCCCCCGCGACCCAGCCGGGCGCGCTGGTCGAAGCCGAGCCCGCGCGCGCGCGGTCGCCGTGGGGGCTGGTGTTGCTCTTGGTCGCGCTGGCCACGATCGCGGGCGTCGTCACGTTCGAGATCCTCGCCTGACGCCCCGACTGGTCACTGGGCAAGACGATCTGACGCGTCCGCTCGACAGGGCCGCGCCCCGATCCGACGCCTCCGCGTGCCGCGCGGGTCGGCACGCGGGTTGCGAAGCGATTCGCGCATGAGAGCAGCCCGCATCGCGATGACCCTCCTCGTGCGCGGTCGGAGCGGTCAGTTCGTCTGGACGCGTCGCGCCCGTCACGTGCTCCCCTTGGTCGTGGAGGTGGCCGCGACGCAGCGCGACCCGAAGGCGGCGCTCGACGAGGTGATGTCGCTGGTGGCGCTCGCGAAGTCGCTCCAGGCGGACGGCGCGATCGACGCGGCCGGGATCCTCGGGCGCGCGATCGCCGCGGACGAGCGCGCGGCGAAGGTGCTGATCGCCGCCGACCCGACGCGTCGCGCGATCCGCGCGGTGGAGCGCCTCGCGCGCACGACGCCGGA
>JAUHYN010000407.1 GCA_030426505.1 bacterium
GACCCATCAGCTCGGCGACCATCTCGGGCACCGTGCCCGTGTAACCGTCGGACGACTCGGTCGCGGCGAGCACGAGAGCGCGTTGGCGCTCCTCGACGCCGCTTCGGGCGCGGCCTTCGACACGGAGCGACGGGCTCTTGCGATCCTCGTCTGCCTCGAGCTGTCGGACACGGCGGGCGCACTCGCGCGCTTGGAGCGCACGTCGGACTTCGCGCCGCCGACCGTGAGGGCGCACTTGGAAGTCGCCAAGGCCATCGTCGCGACGGATCCCGATCGGGCGGCGCAGATCGTGTCGCGACTACGGAAGGAACCCATCCTGCCGGCGAACGAAGCGACGCTCCGCGCGATGGAGACGGAGATCGAGCGTCGACGCGCCGCGCGGCGGTCGGGTGCGGAGCCGAGCGGCAACTGATTCGGTGGAGGTTCCTTGTCCATGTTCGATTCCATCCAACCCTTCACTCGTCACGCAGCGCTCACGGCCGTCGTCGTCTTCGCTTCGTTCGGTTGCGAGCGTGCGCAGACGCTCCACGAACTCACCGTCACGCCCGTCGATGCGAGCGGCGGAGTCGCGATTTCCTCGGATGGCCTCATGCAGGTCGTCGTCCCCGAGGGCGCCGCTCGACTCGAAGTCGAGATCGAGACGATCCGCGAGACGCTCAGCCCGACCTACCGCGTGGGGCCGTCCGACCTGGAGCTCCCATCCGGTGCGAAGGTGTGGATCGATCCCGGGACGCGCACCGACGTCGTCATCGCGAGGTCGATGACCGAAGTGCCTGTCCCTCTGGAGACGACGCCAGCTTCGGAGCCCTTTCTCGAGGCGAGCTTCGCCGGACCGGAGACGTACGGCCTCGTCGCGGCGGGCGCGGCGCCCCTGAGTTGGACCGCGCGCGCGAGTATGCCGACCGCGCGCGCATTCTTCGCGGCGGCCGCCCTGGACGGGCAGATCTACGTGGCCGGTGGCGAGGACGGCACGACGGTGTTCGACACGCTCGAGATCTACGACGTCGCTTCGGACAGTTGGTCGACGGGCGCACCGATGCCCGTCGCGTGGCATCGAGTCCAGGCCGCCGCGGCGAACGATGCGGTCTACGTGTTCGGTGGTGCAGAGGAGCTCGATATCGGCACGTTCTCCGAGAGCTCTCTGGAGATGTTGGCGTACGATCCGGTCACCGGCAGCTGGAGTGGGCCGACGCCGATCCCCTTCCCGACGGGCTCCTGGTACCACCTCGACGCGATCGCTCACGCCGACCAGATCCTCGTGGTGGGCTATCAACTCGACTCGCTGCGACCGCACGCCGCCGCACTGTTCGATCCGAGCACCGCGCAGTGGACCTCGGTTGATGCGCCGGACGGCCACGGATTCAAGTTCCTCGGCGACACGCTCGACGGCGCCGTCTACGGGATCGCGACGGGGACCTGGGGCATGGATCCGCAGCGCCCGTTCCGCCGCATCGCGGACCCCAGCGCCGGTGTCTGGGAGACGTTGGCGCCCGTGCCGAGCCCCGGCAACCTGGACCACCCCAACGACGACATGGGCTTCGCGGCGGCGTTCGGTGGACTGGTGGTCGCGGGCGGCTATCAGCAAGGGGCGCCGACCCTCGTCTACGATCCCGCGTCGGATCAGTGGACGCCGCAGGCCGGGCTCACCGTCTCCCGCGCGCAGCCCGAGCTCGTGCAGGTGAACGGCCGACTCTTCGCGATCGGCGGGATCGCGGCCTCGCCCGATCCGTCGATGAACTATGGCCCGTGGTCGGTCCGCCTCGACGCCGTCGAAGAGCTGTCGCCGTAGCGCGGCGAGCGCGTAGCGGGCCGCGCGACGCGGCCTCCGTCAGATCTCGTCGAGCGACCGGAGCTCGGGCCGCGACGACATGATGCGCGCCAGCTCGTCGGCCGAGAGCGTGTCAACGATGGCCCGGGTCAGACGGCGCAGGCGGCGGACCTCCGCGCTCAGGGACACGATGAGCCACCCGACCTTGGCCAGGCAGATGAGTGCAAATATGGAGACTACGAGTGCATTGGTGTCCATGGCGGCTTACCCATCTGATGCAGAGTCAGGCTTCGCGGTTCGAAGCGTCAATCCTGGCCGGTAGGCCAGCGCGCGGGGGGGGCGCGACCGCTGGTAAACGCAGCTGGTCGTCGGATCATCTCGCCTGACGCGCGCGCGTGCTCGTGGTCGTCACGCGCGCCGTCCCGATCGGCAGCGGCGCGTTCCCGATCCGCTCCCGCCCGAGCACGTCCTTCGTGTCTCGCCCACGCGCGAGCGCGATCCACTTGCCCTCGCGTTCGATGAGCACCGCCTCGTCCGGCACCTCGTGCGCCGGCGGCGTGCCGGGCTCGAGCATCGATACGATCTTCACCCACGCGGGGAGCGCGGCGCGGCCGCCGGTCTCCTTGTCGCCGAGGGACGCCGGCCCGTCCGAGCCGATCCATACGCCGACCGTGTGCGTGGGCGTGAAGCCGATGAACCACGCGTCGACGTAGTCGTTCGTGGTGCCGGTCTTTCCGGCGCGCGAGCGGTCGGGGAGCCGCACCGCCCGCGCGGTGCCCTCCTGCACCACGTTCTCGAGCATGTCGACGAGCTCGTACGCGACGCCGCGCGGGAGCGCCTGCGCGGGGGAGGCCGGCGCGTCGAAGAGCGCGCGCTCCTGCATCGCGTCGCCCTCGGCGTCCTCGAGCGCGGTCACGTACACCGGCGTGAAGGCCCGCCCGAGTCGCGCGACGGTCGCGAACGCCGAGACCTGTTCGAGGAGCGTCACCTCTGCGGAGCCGAGCGCGATCGTCGGGTCGCGCCTCAGCGGCGAGGTGACGCCGAGGCGCTGCGCGGTGCGGACGACCTCGTCGACGCCGTCGTCGAGGAGCAGCCGGATCGCGACGGTGTTGAGGCTCTTCGCGAACGCCGTGCGCAGATTCACCGGGCCGCGGAACGTGTTGTCGAAGTTCTTCGGGCGCCATCGCTCGCGCCCACCGCCGGGGAGGTCGAGCGGCGCGTCCATCACCATGTCGAGTTGGTGGCGCCCGTTCATCAACGCCGAAGCGTAGACGTAGAGCTTGAAGCTGCTCCCCGGTTGGCGGCGCGCTTGCGTCGCGCGCACGAAGCCCTCCAAGCGATCTGCGTAGCCGCCGACCAACGCGATCACGTGGCCGGTCGCGTTCTCCACCACGATCGCGGCGCCCTCCGCCCACGGGCGACGATCGAGGCGCACGGTGTCGTCGGCGACGAGGCACACCGACAGGACGTCGCCGGTCGCGACGACCAACGGCTTCTCCAGGTTGCTCCGGTCGCGCACGACGCGGTCGGCGACGGGGAGGCGATATCGACGAGGACCTGCGCGCAGCGCGTCTTCCTCCGTGACGATCGCTTCGAAGCACTCGCCGGGCTTCGGAGGGAGCGGGTTCAGCGTCTCGGGATCGCGGCGCAGCCCGGGCGCGCGCGCGAAGAACGCGGCCTGGCGATCCGGCGGGAGGTTGCGCGTCGCGCCGCGTTGGCCCTGGCGTTGGTCGAGCGCTTCGAGGGCGGCGCGCACGGCGAGCTCCGCTTCGCCCTGGACGTCGAGGCGCAGCGGAGTGGTCACGAGCATCCCCGCGACCGACGGGCGCTCCGCGCCGAGGACGCGCCGGAGCTCGCGCCGGACCTGCGTAAGGTAGGCGACGCCGACGCGACGCTCGGTGGGATCGCCGCGCGCGATCGCGACAGGGTCGTCGAGGAACGCGTCGGCCTCCTCGCGTTCGAGTTGGCCGTCGGCGACGAGGTGGTTGAGGACGATGCGACGGCGCTGTGCCGCGAGCTGCGGGTGGGCGCGCGGCGCGTACCGCGATGGCGCGGGGACGAGCCCGGCGATCATCGCGGCCTGGCCCGGGTTGAGGTCGGCGGCGCCGACTCCGAAGTAGTCGCGCGCGGCGGCTTCGACGCCGTAGTTGCCGGAGCCGAGGTAGACGAAGTTCACGTACAGCTCGAGGAGCTGCGGCTTGGTCAGCTCGTCTTCGAGGCGGTACGCGAGGACGGCTTCGCGAAGCTTGCGTCGGTAGGAGCGCTCGTTGCCGACGAGCAGGTTCTTCACGAGCTGTTGCGTGATCGTCGAGCCGCCTTGGACTTGCTGTCCCGCGCGGAGGTTGCTGAAGAACGCGCGCGCGGTGCCGAGCCAGTCGACGCCGCGGTGCGAGAAGAAGCGGCGGTCCTCGGCGGAGACGAACGCCTGCGGGACGAACGAGGGGAGGGCCTCGAGGTCCACCCAGATCCTACGTTCGAGGTAGAACTCGTCGACGACGGCGCCGGTCGAGTCCGCGATGCGGCAACCGAGCGGCGGGCGCCAGTCGCGGAAGCGCGAGAGGTCCGTCGGGAGCGTGCTGAGGATGTTGGTCGAGAACCACCACCACGAAAGTGCGAGTATGATGGCGGCCGCGCCCGTGAAGACGAGCAGAGCCCAGAGTCCGCGACGTCGACGCATTCGACTTCGGCAGGTGTACCAAGTCGCGTGCGTGGTCGCCACGTTGTTCGCGGTGGCGTGTGACGACGGCGCGCCGACGGAACCCATTGTCGGCGCGCCCCTCGACGAGACGCCGCCCACGGTGCGCCTCGAGATCGCGCTTTCGGGCGAGGACGCGCCTTCGACGGGGATCGTCGGTGCGCTGTTGGAGGTCGGAGCGGTCGATCTGTTCGAGGTCGTGCCGCGGGTCGTGAACAGCAGCGTGGCGCCGAGCCTGGAGCTGGCCACGGATCCGTCCGCGATCGTCTACGAGGCGCGGGTGCAGGTCCGGCTCGACGGCGAGCGCCTCGTGGTGCGGACCGACACCTGCCTGGTGGTGTCCGCGGACTGCGCATCGCACCGCGCGGAGGCGCCGCGCGATCACCCCGAGCAGGCCGCCGAGTCGATCTTGCTCGCGTGGTCGGCGCAGCTCGGACGCGAGGCGCCGGAGGAGTCGGTGCGCGCGTGGGCCGAGCCGTTGTCGCGGGACGCGTACGCGATCGTCGTGGCGGGGCGGGCGGCCGCTCAGTGGTATGGGCTGTCGTCGCTCGGCGATCAGTCCGGCGATCGTCGGCGCGACGCCTTCGCGCGCGCCGTGTTCCTCGATCCGAACCTCGCCGTCGCGCAGTGGCTCCTCGCGCGTCGGCGCTGGTCGGCCGGTGACGCGGGCGGCGCCCTCGCGGCGCTGGAGCTCGCGCGCCGCGCGGACCCGAAGCGAACGGCGTACCTCGTCGACACCGCCGTGGTCGTGAGCGCCGACGCCCGCAACGCCTCCCTCGCGCGCGCCGCATGGGACGAACTCGAGCGACGCGGCCGCTTCGACCTGCGCTTCGCGCTGGCGCGCGCGCGAGGGCAGCTCCAGGGCGGTCGTCCCCGCGACGCGTTGGCGACGATCGACGCGATACCGGATCGTTTGCAGCGCTCGGCGGCGGCGCTCGCGCTCCGCGTGCATGCGCAGGAGGCGATCGGTGCGCCGGTGGATCCCTCGCTGCTCGGCGCGTGGGCGCTCGTGGCGCCCAACGATCCCGAACCGGTGCGTCGCCGCCTGCGCCAACAGATCGCGACGGGGGACTTCGCGTCCGCGCTCGCGAGCGCCGACGCCCTCGCTCAGCGCGGCGCCGCTCAGGAAGCCACCCGCGCGCGCATGGCGGCCGCGATGGCCGGGGGTCGCTACGACGACGCCGCGGAGGCGGCCCGCCGCCTCGGCGACGCGTCGACCGCCGCCCGCATCACCCTCCGCGCGCGCCTCGCTCGCGAGGAGGCGGTGCCCGCGAGCGAAGTCGATCCGATCGATCGGGGCGCGCGCCTCGCCCGCGCGGCGCTCGCGCTGACGTCCGGCGACGTCGAAGAGGCGACACAGACCCTCACGCCTATGCTCGCTCAGGATCCGTGGGACCCGCGCGCCCTCGCGCTCCTCGTCCGAGCGGAGCGCACGCGAGGTGACGACGCTGCGGCGGAAGCGGCGTGGAAGCGACTCGTCGCGGCGGACCCGGTCGCGGCGGAGGCCCTGCGCTGAGGGGCCGCGCCCTATCCCTCCGCCACCGTCCCCGTCCGCACCACCAACACCGCCCCCGGCGCCACGGCGCGCGCCCCGCACGAACACGCCCCGAGAGAAACACACGCGGCCCCGCCGACCACGGCGACCCCCTCCCGCACGGCCACCGGCCCCGGGCACACGACCGCGCCCTCCTCGATCACGAGCACCGCGTTGCGCGCGCCGCTCGGACCGATCCCTGGCCCCGGCTCCAACGCGCCGCCACACTTCGGCGCGAGCGGGCTCAGGTAGCGTTGGTGCCACGTGCGTAGCTCCAAGTGGGCGTCCACGGCGGCTTCGGCGCGGGCGATCAAGCGGGTGAGGGCGTCGGACTCGTCGAGGCCGACGAGCGGCGCGACGGTGGCGGCGCGTGCGACGAGCCCGAGCTCCTTGGCGCGGACGCGGACGGACTGGGCGTCGCGGCGGTGACGGCGCAACAGCGCCGAAGCGCGGGCGACGATCTGGGCGGTGTCGGGGCGGCAGCGGGGCGTGGCCTGGGCGCGCCAGGCGAGGGCGAGGGCGTTGTGGTGGCGCGCGACGGCGTCGCGTACGGCTTGCTCGTCCGCGAGGAGGGCCTCGAGGGTCCGTCGGTCGCGTACGAGCTGCGTGTAGTCCGGCGCGAGGTCTTGCGCGGGCTGCGCGATCACGAGCGCGACGGCGAGGGTCATTGCGGGGCCCACGCCGTCAGCGCATCACGAAGCGCGCATCGATGCTACTCCTCGGTCGTGCCGCGCACCGCGACCACCGGGGAGGAGCCCTTCACGTTGACGCGGAACTCGGCGCGGCGGTTCTTCGACCACGTCGATTCGCTGTCGCCCTTCGCGAGCGGGCGCTCCTTGCCGAACGAGATCGACGTCAGCCGGCCCGAGTCCACACCGGCCTTCGTCATGTAGTCGCGGATGGCCTTCGCCCGGCGGTCGCCGAGGCTGAGGTTGTACTCCGTCGTCCCGCGGTCGTCGCAGTGGCCCTGGATCTCCACGGCGATCTCGGGGTGCTTGCGCATCAACTCCGTGTTCGCGAGCAGAGCGTCACGCGTCGAGGGCGACAGCTTCGCCGAGTCGAACTCGAAGTGGACGCGCTGGAAGTTCTCGACGATCTGCGCGACGGCCGCCGCGGTCGCCGCCTTGTTGGCGTCCACGGTCTTCGTCGTGGCGCCGGCCGGCGTCACGGTCGGCTTCGTCTCGGCCTCGTTCGTCGGCGTGCTCGAGCAGGCGAGTGCGGACGCGGTGAGGGTCGAGAAGAAGAAGCGATGAAAGGCGGTGTTGGTCATTGTCGTGCGCGGACCCGAGA
>JAUHYN010000408.1 GCA_030426505.1 bacterium
ATTTCCGAGGAGCGCGATCGCGAGGCAGTCGTAGATGCCGTCGCCGCCGACGTCGACGTCGTCGACGAGGCCGTTGCAGTCGTTGTCCTGGTCGTCGCAGATCTCCGGGCCCGTCGGCGTGCAGCCCGCGTCGCGCGGGCCGCCGTCGCGCGCGCCGCCGTCGCGTTCGCCGCCGTCGCGTTCGCCGCCGTCGCGCGCGCCGCTGTCGACTACGCCGGAGTCCTCGAATCCGGCGTCCTCGAATCCGCCGTCGCGACCAGCGTCCGGCGCGATCTCGGCGCCCCCGTCTCGGCCCGCGTCGGGTAAGGAACCCGCGTCGCGCGGGCTCGATCCGGCGTCGCGCGCGACCGTCCCCGCGTCGCGGTCCGGTGCGGGGTCGTCGCCGGTGCAGCCGATGACGCTCACCGCCGAGACGAGGAGGGCGAGACCCAGGGGGGCGTTCGAACCGAGCATTCGCATGATCGTGGCCCCGTAGACTGAGCGCGTCCTCGCGCGGACGCAAGCGGCTGCGCTCTACAGCGCCCCTTCGCGCAGGCTGCGGCATCGGTGCTTGAGGCGCGCGATCTGCGGGAGCTGCGCGAGCTCCTCGGCGGCGTCCAGCGCGAGCTCGGCGCCGTCCACGTCGCTGCGCAGGACCGCGAGCTCGGCTTGCTCGATCAGGTGCTCGGCGGCGCGGCGGCGCTCGTCCTTGCTGAAGAGCTCCTCGCGGTAGCGCTGCCGCGACGTCCGACGCCCCACGACCTTGAACGCCTCCTCGACGTGATCGAGGAGCTTCGACCGCAGCGCGGCGCCGCGGGTCGACAGCTTCGTGCGCGCCGACAGGCGCCCCTTCGCTTGTTCGTACGCCGCGAGGATCTCCTGGTGGCTCGCGGCCCAGTGGACCTCGAGGGCGTCGAAGTGGTTGCCGTCCTCGAGCTGCTCGACGCGTCGCTCGAGATCGCCGGTGCTGGTGTCCGGTCGCGATAGGTCACCGGTGCCCGCGCCGCGCTCGAAGTCGATGAAGCCGAGCGATCGACCGAGGAGAGCGAGCGTCGCGGACTCGGCCGGACGGAGACCGCGCGAACGGAGGAGCGCCTCGAGCGACACCGGATCGCGCGCGGCCTGCGTCATCACACGCATCTCGCGCTCGTTGAGCCTGAACCCCGGCTCCAAACGTTCGAGGTGAATCGTGACGGTGCCGCCGCCGTACGGTGCCATGCCGTCCCGAAGTTCGTGGGTCGTGGCGTCCTTGGCGACGCGTCGCACGATCGCGGAGCGGACGCCGCCCGGCGACACCGCGAGGAGGTTTCCTTCGACCGGCGGCTCCGTCCACGCCGAAATCGTGAGGACGCCTTTCGTCATCGCGACGGGCCGCGCCGCGCGCGCGACGGTCTGTTCGCGGAGTGCCCGGTTGAGGTCCGCGCTCGAGACGCGCCCGTCCTTGAGCAGCGCGGCGCCGATCGGCGTACCGGGCTCCGCGGACTCGAGCGCTTCCGCGACGACGTGACGCGGGACGCGCCGCGCCGCGACGAGCCGCTCGCCGATGCGATCGCCGTCCTCCGTGGGCGTGGCGTGCGTGAACACGACGCGGCCGTCGTCGACCCAGAGCCGGACCGAACCGGTGTCGCCCTCCGCGGTGATCGTCCACCGACCGCGCTCGGCGAGGGCCTTGGAGAGGACGTGGAGGTAGCCGTCTTCGCGGCCCTCGATCAGGCGCGGGGCGTCGAGCGGTCCGACGAACTTCATCGGCTCGCGCTTCGGCGCGGCCTCGGGGGTTCGGAGCGTGAAGCCGACTTGTCCGTTGCCGACGTATGCGACGGTGCCCTCCACCGGCGTGTCCGGTTGGCCGGGCGCGACGATCACCAGGCGGCGCACGGCGCCGACCGGGAGCGGCGCGCTGCGGACGGTCACGGCGTTCTCTTCCCGCAGTCGCGCGACCTGACGCTCGGAGCAGCGGACGGTCTCGCCGTCGGCTTCGAGGGTGGGCGGTCGCTCGTCGAACAGGTCAGCGAACACGTCGCGCATCTCGCCGACCGCTTCGCGGACGACGTCGCGGTCGAGCGCTCTCAAGCCGACCCACCCGGCGCCGACCGGGGTCGCCTCGAGCTCGATCTCGAAGTCGCGCACGCGCATCGTGACCGGCGTCCGCAGCGCCCCGGACGCCGCCACCACGAGCGGACGATCCGCGAGGAGCGTCAGACACCACCCGAGCTCTTCGAGCGGCGACGACGCTTCGAGGAGCCCCGCGTGGATCGAAGGCGGGAGCGGGCGCGCGTCGAAGGGGACGATCGGGAGCTCCGCCGTCACGTACGAGGCGAGGGCATCGTCGATCGCTGCGAGCAGATCCGGCGCGCGCTCGATCGTCGGCGCCGCTTTCGACTCCGACTCGATCGCTTCGATCGCTTCGAAGACCTCGGGCGTCGTCGGGAACGTGAACGCGAGGCGCGATCCCTCCGCGAATACGACCTCGCCGTCGAGCGATGCGTCGTGGATACGGATGTTGGCGCGCGATCGGAACGGCAGCGAACGATCGGTCACCAGCAGGATGCTGTTCGGGCGGAGCTCGGCGATCTCGCCGACGAACGTCGCCGCGCCTTCGGGTGTCACCTGTGCCTGGGCCACCGCTCTCGATTCTATGAGGGATGCGCTCTGAGGAATACGTACCGGGGTACGGGTCCAGTGCGTCGGGGATCCTTCACGTGTTCTCACAGATCTCATATGGATAACCCCTGTGCCCCGCCGCGGGGTGGGCGGTCGCCAGGCGGTGAGGCCCCCGCACCCGTGGCGCCCGTCGTGCCGGCCGCGACCGGAGCGGAATCAGTGGCGGCGCCGAAGTCCCACCCGCGGTGGCTCGCGCCTTGCTCGATCCGACCTTCACGCTTCGGCGCCGCGCGCCCCGCCTCACGCGGGTGCGCCGTCGCGCGTCGCAAGGGTGGAGTCGGGATGGGACCTCGAGTCGGCGCGTGGTGTGCGGTCTGGATGTTGGGGGTCGGCGCGTGCGGGGGCGACCCGGCGAGCGCGCCCGGAACCCGAGCGCGCTGCGAGGGCGACGACTGCTACGGCGCCGCGCGGTGGTCGGTCGATCTCGAGGCCAACGCCGACGGCGACGCCACGGTCGCGGACGACGGTCGGGTGTTCGTGACCTCCGGCGTCGAGGGCGCCCGCGGCCTGATCTCCGCCCGCATCGTCGCGCTCGATCCCGACGGCAGCCTCCTGTGGGACGACGCGTTCTCGGTCCAAGCCTACTTCGGCTGGCCTTCGCGCCCCGTGCTCTTCGACGGCGCGCTCTTCACGACCGCGAACGACGGCCTCTTCAAGTACAGCCTCGACGGCGAACGGAAGTACAACGCGCTCGCGCCCGAAGGCTCCGTCACCGGCGTGAACCTGGCGCTCCTCGCACCCGCGCCCGCGGTCGGCGCGGACGGGACGGTGTACTGGCAGTTCCTCGCCGCGACGCGCGCCGACGGGTCCCTCGCGTGGCGCGACTTCGTCGACCCGAGCACGCGCTGTCAGAGCCCGGTCTCCGCGCGCCCGGATCGCCTGTTGATCCGCGTGGACGACCGCGTCGACGCGTACAACGAGAACGGTGAGCTCGCGTGGTCGCAGGAGGCGCCGTACGGCCTGCGCGCCGACGACGGCTGCGCGATGATCCCCGTCGGCGACGACGTGGTGGTCACCACGTGGTGCGAACCGGACGCGTCGTTCTTCGCGTGCGGCCACACCGTACGCATGGACCTCGGCACCGGCTTCCTCCTCTCGCACACACCGCCGCCGAAGGCCGTCCCGCTCACATCCACGATCCTCGTCGACACTGACGGCGCGCTCGTTCACTTCAGTCAGGGGCCAGCCGGCAACCCCGACTACCGCGCGTCGATGTGGCGGGTCGACGCGAACGGCGCGGCGTCGGCGCCCGCTTCTCTGCCGTGGTTCGGGATCTACGGCGCGGCGCTCGGCGACGACGGCCTCTTCTACGTCGCGACCGACGCGGGTGCCGCGGCCCTCGACCGCGGCGGCGAAGTCGTGTGGAGGTACGAACCCGAAGGGACCTCCGGCTTCAACGCGGGCGCGCCGGCGATCGGCGGTAACGGCTGCGTCTACTACGAAGCCGTCCACACCCGCGAAGCGTTCCGGGTGGGGCGCAAGCTCGTGTGCCTCGAGAGCAGCGCGACCGGCCTGGCCGACACCCCCTGGCCCCGCACCACCGGGGGCAACCACTCCGCCAACCGGCGCCCCTGATCCGCCCTCGACTGCGACGAAAGGCTCGAACCACCCGGCGGGCGACCGCCTCGCGTCGAGGTTTGCCCGGCTGCCGTAGATGTAGGCTCAGGAGTACAAATACACACATAGCCATGTTCAAGGTCCACGGCGCCTCCGCTCGTCCCCTCGCCACCCGCCCCGCCGGGCCCCCGCCTCCGGCGCCGCGGGCGACGCCGGTCGTGTGGCCGCCGCGGACCGCCGAGGCGCGGCGGCCGAGCGCCCCCGCGACGGACACGCCCGCGTCGCTGACGCAGCGGCTGGTGTCGAAGGTCGGGCGCCTCCCCGCTTCGGTCGCGGCCGCGGCGATGGGCGCGACGGTGACGGCGGCGACGATCGGCGTCCCGGTGGAAGCGCAGGCGCAGACCGCATTCGAGTCGCCGCTGTCCGAGTCGATCCTGAACCCGCGCGGCGTCGGCAACGTGGGCGACCGACCGGACCTCTTCGATGGGACGCGGATCGAGCGCGCGCCCGATCGCACCGTGCAGATCGATCGCGACGCGCAGATCGCGGACCCGAGCACGGTGATGACGCGCTCCGATCACGCGAGCGGCGCCGCCGAGATCCGGCGCATCGTTCAGCAGGGCATCGACGCGCCGCGCACCGCGCAGGCCGTCGCCGAGAAGCTCGCCGAGCTCTACGGTCCGTACTCGGCGTCGAACTCCGAAGCGAACCGGCGCGCGATCATCGACAACCTCCGGTGGATCGCGGGCATCGGCGTTCACTACGACAACGCGCGCGCGGATTCGATCGACCCCACCACGCAGTCACCGAACGCGACGCTCTCCACGCGCTCCGGCGTCTGCCGCGACACGCACACGGCGGCGGCCGCGGTCCTCGCGTCGTTGATGAACGCGCACCAGGTCGACGGCCGCTGGGTGCCCGGCTCGCCGACCGGACAGGAAGCCAACGTACAGGTCGCGAACTTCGCGACGCCGCACGAACACCACGCGTTCCTCGTCTACCGCGACCCGGCGCGCGGCGGTTGGGACGCGCTCGAGTACGGGCGCAGCTACGCGCTCGGCGCGCAATCTGCGGCGGCCGCGGTGCGTTCGCTCCCGAACCACCTCCCGGGCTACAGCACGTACCGCATCACGGGTTGGGACTCGAAGCCGGTGATCTCGGATCGTCGCGTGGTCGACGCGGCAGCGGCGCGCGGCTTCTTCGCGGACGACCCGGGCGTGGGCACGCCGGGCGAAGTTCGCCTGCGCGGCACCGCGAACGGCGCGGGCGTGACCGCGTTCATCACGCCGAACCTCGCGTTCGCCGGTGAGCTCCGCGAGAGCCCGTTCGGCGACACGCTCGAAGGCGGCGTCCGGCTCAACTACCACCAAGACCTCCGAGACGCGGACAGCCACGGCTACGTGCGCATCGGCGGTGGCGTGTACACGAGCGCGTTCGAGGTGAGCGACACGGGGCGCCGCGCGGAGTCGGATCGCGAGCAAGTGCGGACGTACGTCTTCGGGTTGAAGTACGACCGGCGCCACGAGATCAACGCGCGCGAGATCTTCGGCGAGCACCTGAAGTGGCGCTACGGCTACGATATCGACATGTTCGTCGGTGTGCCGCTCGGCCCCGAGGGCTTCGTGCTCGGCAACATCGGTGACTACTCGAACGTGGACGTCGGCCTCGACGGCGCGCTCCTCGGGCGCGAGCGTCTGTCCCCGAACCTCACGCTCGATTGGGCGGTGCAGGCGCGCTACGAGGTCGACGTGATGCGCACGAGCCTCGAGCTCGTGTCCTCCGAAGGGCGGAGCTTCGGCGCGCTCGGCACCGACGCGTTGCGCGCGGACTTCGCGATGGCGCTGACCCACGAGGGCGACTCGGGCCTCATCACGCGCTTCGAGGCGGGCGGGACGCAGTGGCTCGCGAGCCCGTTGGATCCGGAGGTCGCGCCGCAGGGCTCGCACTACGCGGTGATGACGTTGGCGCCGAAGGACGGAACGTTCGACTTCGGTGTGCTCGCGCGCGGTCGTCAGATCGACGGCGAGCTCGTGCCGATCGACTCGCTCGGCGTGGCGTTGCGGCTCACGCCGAACGAGGACTTCTCGCTCGGCGTGACCGTCGACAGCGTCTTCCCCGACGGTGACCTGCGACGCATCGGAGACAACGTGCAGATCACCGGCGGGTTGAACTACCGCTTCTGATCAGCCCTCGGTCGCGTCGTCGGCCGCCACGCACATCGGCGCGGGGTCGCAGTCGCGGATGTAGTCGTACGTGCAGCAGCCGTTCGCGATCACCGGTTGTACGGGCAAGCGCACGCCGCCCTGACAGCCGACCTCGCACTCCATCGGCCACGCGAGCGCGTCGGCCGCGTGGCACGCGTTCGTCCTCCCGACGTTCGGGGGCGTGAGCGCGATGAGGTTGAAGCCGGGCGGGCACTGCTTCTGACCGTTCGGGAGCGTCGTCGCCAGCCGGTAGCCCTTCGTGGGCCGGTAGCAGATCTGGTCGCCGGCGCAGAACGTCGCGGAGCCTTCGACGTCGTCGCAGTCGGCGCCGATGCACTCGGCGTCGTCGGTGGTGACGTTCCGTTCGACCGTCGCCGAGGGGTCTTGCGGATCCACGTGGCAAGCGGTGGCGAGGGCGAGGAGGAGGGCGGTGATCGCGAGGCGACCGAGGTTGGAGCGTTTCATCGGTTCGTCCCTTCTGCGACGGCGCAGGTCCCGATCGGGGCGCAGTCGCGCTTCATCTCGATGAGGCAGCTGGTCGCGGTGATGCGGCGTCGCGTGATGCTCGCGTAGCCGAAGCAACCAGCGTCGCAGAGCGGGGGCTCGGCGAGCGCCGCGGCGACGTCGCAGATGTCGATGTGGCGGTTCCGGAACTGGCTCTCGCCTCCGATCGTGGACTTGCGCCAGCCGGTCGGGCAGTTGCCCTGCGGGTCGAGCTCCATGACGCCGCCGAGTTTCCAGCAGTAGAGCGTGGTGTCCTTGGCTTCGTGTTCGCCGAGCTTGTCGTCGCAGTCGATGCAGCTCGCCGTGGCGTCGTCGGACGCGGGCTCGCTCGCCGTCGCGGCGGTGGCGGCCAGCAGGCCGAAGGTGAAGAGGGCG
>JAUHYN010000409.1 GCA_030426505.1 bacterium
GACAAGGTCGCGTCGGACACCTTCAAGGTCTTCGGTGTGACCCCGCGCCCGCTCGACATCCTCACCGTCGTCCAGCAGCTCAAGTCCGGCGGCATCGACACCGTCTACAACAGCCCCGCCGGCGCCGTCGCGCTGAGCTGGACCGGCGACCTCGGCTACATCAGCGGCCGCCCCTTCGCGTACGCCTCCGGTGGCTTCGTCCTCACCAAGAAGGCGTGGAAGTCGATCCCGAAGGACCTCCAACCGACCGTGAAGCAGATCGTCACCAAGTACGGCGAGAAGATCATCGCGCAGGCCCGCAAGGACAACGAAGCCGCGCGCACCCGCCTCACCGGCGCGGGCGGCGGCCTCCAGAACGTCCCGATCCCGGACGCCAAGTACGCCGAGTTCAAGAAGGTCGGGTCGGCCGCCTGGCCGGACCTCGCGAAGAACCTCGAGGCCAGCGACCTCCTCACGAAGGCGCGCAAGGCGCTCGGCAAGTAGTCCCACGACGGCGGCCCGCGCGGCCGCCGCTCCTCACTCGCCCTGCTGCTCGGACCACCAGCGCTCCCAGCGCTGCTTCGCGTCCTCGCGCGCCCGCTTCGGGCCCTCTTCGTCGAAGCCCATGTCGAGCCCGGTCACGGCGCGCAGCTCTTCGGCCGCGCTCCGACGCAGCGCCGTCTCCTTCGCGCCGAGCCCCTCGATCAACCACTCGATCCGATTCTTGGCCTCGTTCTTCGCCCACCACGCGCGCCACTTCTTCGCGCTCCCGCCGAAGCGCTGCTTCGTGATCTCCGCGAGCGCGTCCTCCGCCGCATCCGACATCGACCGGTCCTTCTGCTCGACGATGTCGATCAGCCCGGGGATCGCGGTCACGTCGCGGAACAGCCCGATCAGATACGCCGCGTGGCGCCGCGCCGGGATCGACGTCGCCGACAGCCGCCCGTGCAAGTGATCGAGCACCTGCGCGAAGTCCGGGTGCTCGCGATACGCGAACAGCGTACGCGCACCGAGCATGCAGATCCGCGACTCTTCGTCGTGGAGCCGCTGGATCAACCGCGGGATCGCCTCCGGGACGTACACCGCACCGTAGAAGTAGATCGCGAAGAAGCGCGTCGACGGATCCGGCGCGTCGAGGCGGCGGTTCACGTACGGGTGCGCGTCGCGCCCGTGCCGCTCGAGGATCGACAGCAACGGCCCGCACTTCGCGAACGGCGGCAGCGCCGACGCGTCCGGTGAGAACGGGTCGATCAACAGCGGCCCCGGAAAGCTCTCCCCGACCCGCGGCAACGCATCGGGCCCCGCCCGCATGATGTGATCGATGGCGTCCTGCCGCGTCGCTTCGTCCTCGCTCTCCAGCGCGGCGAGGTGCTTCTCCAGCTCCTGCGCCTGCGGCGTGATCACCGCCTTCGTCGGATCGATCACCGGCGCGATCGGCGGCTGCGACTCCGCCACCGGCACCAACCGACCCATCGGATCCACCACGTGGTCCGCGAGCTCGGGGCCCGACAGATCGACCTCTTCGTCGAATGCGAACGGGTTCGGCGTCGCGGGGATCGTCGAGCCGGTCGACAGCTTCGTCAGCGGCACCGGCTCTTCGTCGGAGAGCATCGGGGCCTCGTCCGACAGCTCCATGACCGACAACCGATCCGACGCGAGCTGCGTCAACGGCACCGGCTCGGCGTCATCGGTATCGCGCCGCTCGTCCTCGAGTTGATTCACCTCGACGAGGCTCGGCGTCGGCTCGACCTTCCGCTGCCCCACCGTGATCCGCGTCAGCGGCACCGGCTCCGGCGCGTCCGGCATCGCGGCGCGCTCCATCACCTCGGGCGGTAACGGCCGCGCCCGCGTCGTCTCGGAGGATGCCCGCAGCCACGCCTCCGCGCTGAGGTCCGGCACCGTCGCGTCCTCGACCAACGACGAGCGCAGCGCCGCCGGCGGTTGAGCCTCCGAGTCCGAATCCCACGACGTGTCGATGTCGACCGAGTCCCAGCCATCCTCCTCCGAAGAGATCGAGGGGATCGGGTGCGCCGCCTCCGACGCGCTGTTCGCCTCGATCTGCGCGAGGTTGTGGATCGGAACCGTCGGCGCCGGCGCACCGGTGTCGGTCGGCGCCGGCACGTTCGACAGCTGCTCCTCGAGCTCGTCGAGCTCCTCGAGCAGGCTGTCCGTGTCGACGCGGTTCACGAACATCGCGCCGTCATCGGCGTCCGCCAGCAGCTCGTCCGCGCGGATCGGATCGTCCGGCATCGAGGCCTGCGCGGCCGCGATCGTCTCGTCGAGCTCCGCGCCGAGCGCATCGAGCCCTTCGGTGTCGACCCGCTCCCACGCGGCGTCGCCCGGCGCGAGCGGCGCCTCGATCACGACGTCCTCCGTGTGGATGTTGCTCGTGGTCGAAGGCTCTTCGACTTCCGCGTCGTCCGCCGCGACGGCCTCGTCGATCGGGATCGAATCGACCGCGTCGTCCTCGCCGCTCGTCGACGCGGGCGGCGGCGATACCATCGGCTCCGCCGGGAGGATCGGGACGTCGGCCGCGTGCGCAGCGCCGGCCGCTCCGTTCGTCGGCACCTGCGCCGCCACGCCCCAGTCAGTGCTCAACGCGCCGAGCGGCTGCGTCCTCGCGAAGTCCGCCGGGACTCCGCCGGACCGCGCGTCCTCGTGACCTGGCGACGCCGGTTCGTCCCGCGACGGCTCTTCCTCCGGCGAGGGCGTCACTTCCTCGCCCTCGAGGATCTCGTCGTCCTCGAACGCGTCGTCTTCGAACGCGTCGTCCACCGCATCGACGAACGGATCGGAGCGCGACGCCTCGAACGCATCGTCCACCGTCTGGACGAACGGGTCGGAGCGCGACGCTTCGAACGAATCGCTCACCGAGACCGCGGGCGCCTCGATCGTCGGCTCGTCCACTTCGACGTCGATGTCGTCGAGCGAGTCGTCCGAGCTCGGCGGCCGCACGAGCGGCTCTTCGATCGTCGGCGGCCCCTTCAGCTGCACCGGCTCCAGCGGGATCGGCGTGGAGGTGCTCTCCTTCGGGAGCTCGGAGAGGCTGTCCGCCTTGCGACGCACCAACAGCTCCGACAACGCCATCTGCACGTGCGTCGTGAAGAGCATCAGGTCCGCCGCGATGCGAGGCGCGATCGGGTCCGCGCCGTTCTCTCCGTAGAGCAGCGCCACCGTCCGGTTCTTGATCCGGATCGGCACGATCAACACCGCGCGCGGGTGCGGTCGACCGAGCGCGTCGAGGAACGCGCCATGCGAGGCGTCGTCCGGGAGCGGCCCGAGGTAGTGCGCGCGCGTGTCGAGCACGACGCGGAACGCCGACTCCTGCCCGAGGTCGACGCGCAGCTGCGGCACTTGTTCACCGCCGGGCCCGTAGCCGAGCCAACCCTCGAGGTGGTCCTCGTGATTGATGAACACCGACGCGTGCTCGAGATCGCGAATCGCGTACAGCAGCGTGGCGCGAACGATCTCGTCGCGGTCGTCCGCGTCGCGCAGCCGCGACACCGCCTCACCGAACGACAGCGCCTCTTGTTTCACCGACGACACGGCCCGCTCGGGCGGCGTGTACGGTTGCGCGCTCGTGACGGTGGCGGCCTCGGAGGGCGGAAGGGACGGAGCGTCGATGTCGTGCTCGGCGATCAGCGCGGCGAAGCGCTCCGGCACCTCGATGCCGTACAGGAACTGCACGCGCTGATGGACGCGGAACTCCGTCGCGAGGAGCGGGCGGATCGTGAGGTCGAGCAGCTCGCCCAAGCGGACGATCAGGTTCACGTCCGCGGGCGCCGGGCTCAGCACGGAGAGCGTGTTGGTGCTCTCGTCGAGCTCGAGCGGGGCGAGCAGGTGCTTCTTCGCCCACTGCGCGGGGAAGGAGCGGAGCGCGCCCTCGTCGCGCGGCGCGAGCGCCTGGCGGGGCTTCGCGGTCGCGAGGCCGTAGGCCGCGGACATCGCGTCGAGGACCTGCCGCTCGTCGACCAACCCCAGCTCGAGGAGGGACGTATCGAGGGCGTCGCCCATCAGCACCTGCCGCTGGTGGGCCTCTTCTGCGCGGCGCTTCGTGAGGGCCCCGCGCCGTACCAAACTCTCTGTCAGCCGCTCCGGCATCCGCTTCGACGATCCGCGTTTTCCAACACATCAAGCCTCTTCACAAGATATCTCCAGGACCCGGCGGCCCCGCCGGCCGCTGGCGTCCGAGTTATGCGCCGGCCCCTTGGGCCTGGCGCGAAGGCAGCGTAGATTGCGCGTGTGCTGAAGCTGTTGATCACGCTGCTCGCGATCGGCGCATCCGAGCCGAAAGCCGAGCGAGATCAGGTAGATGCATTCCTCCTGAATACCGCCGAGGAGGCCCTCGGGCGCGACGACACGGCCACCGCGCGACGCGCCCTCTCGACGTGGGCCTCGCTCTCGACCCGAGACGCACTGCCGGAACACACAAACCTCGCGACGCTCGCCGCCGACGCGATCGCCCGCGCGAAGGCCGACGGTGGCCTGCGCGTCTACGGTTCGCGCACCGGTTCGCGCGTGCGCGTCGGCGTGTCGGACCCGGCGAACGTCATGGATCGCCTCGACGTCTGGCTCGAGCTCGAGTCCGGCGATCTCGTCCGACTCTCGCGCCTCGAGGACGGCGCCGACGGCCGCTACGAGTACCTCGTCGACCCGCGCGATCCGCGTCGCGTGTTCGTCGACGCGATCAGCACGCGCTTCGGCGAACCGCTGAGACTCGTGCGCGCGACCCTCGCGCCGACGGACGAAGACGGCGTCCCCTCCGCGCCGGATCCGAATCGACTGACCGAGAACGTCATGCGGAACGCGCCGCCCGCCCCGCCTCCGCAGCGCGTGCTCGAAGACTCGGCGGTGCCGTGGTGGGTGATCGTCGGTGGCGTCGTCGCGGCCGGGCTCGCGGGCGTCGGCGTCTGGCAGGAGACGCGCTAGCTTTCAGCGACCAGCGGGTAGCCGGCAGCTCCTCGGTGCGACGCTTCAGCGCCTGATGCGCTCGGGAGATCTTGCTGCGGACTGGAAGCTATTTGCTGCGGGCTCCTGGGCCGAAGGCCGGCCGTACGAGCAGGCGCGAGAGGCGGGCCGCGAGCGCCCGCGGGGATTCTGGTCACGTTCTAGCGCCCGAGGCGGCCGATCAAGGCGACGCGGCCGCCCGCGTCGTGCTTTACGGCGCTGACCGAGACTTGGTCGATCGTCGACAGCAGCGGCTTCAACTTCCAGCGTAGCGCCTCGAGCGCGAGCAGCTCTTCGCGGTGCTCCGACCCGAACGCGCCCGCGGCGAACGCCGCATCGACCGCGCGCAAGTCGAGTTGCATCTCGAGGAACGGCACCGGCCCCTCGTCGCGCGGCGTCGACGGCGGGAGCGCACCCAACCTTCGGAGCGCAGCCGCGCCGCTACCGCGACCCGTGCCGACCAACACCATGTCGTCGAGCACCTCGACCTGGAACGGGCTCCCGAATGCGTTGCCGGCGAGCGCGGGCCGATCCAACGGACGCTGCTCCGCTTCGCGCGGCGCGAGCTCGAATCGTTTGGCGAGCGCGCCGTGGACCGCGTTCGCGTGCTCGACGGTCGTGAGCCCGACCGCCGCCGCGCTCGGCATCAGGAACGCCCAACGCTGCGGACGGATCGCCGCACGGTGTTTGGCGGAAGGACACTCCGAATCGACGCCGAGCGTGAGGAGCGCGAGCGTGCCGGTGAGCGCGCCGGGCGGGAGGTCGACGCCTTCTTCGTGCGCCCAGCTCCGCATCACGTCGGGGTGCGTGCGGAGCAGCATCCCGAACAGCGACGGCGTGCGCGACCAACGCGCGATCATCTCGTCGGGCGGCGCGTCCGGCACCGCGTGGGCGACCATGCGACGCCCGGCCGCGTTCAACACGAGCTGCGCTTCGAGGCGCACGCCGTCCGCGTCCGGGTAGACGCCGAACGCCGCGCCCGGGACGTACGAAGCATAGTGATCGAAGCGGCCGTGGCCGAGGCGCACTTGGCGGAGGTGCGCGGCCGCCTGCGCCTTGTCGAGGAACCGCGCCTTCGCGCGCGCTTCTTCGAGGCGACGCTCGCCGACGACCGCGGCGAGGCCCTTCGGAAAGATGGTCGCGTAGAAGTGCGCGCCCGGCGGGAGCGCGGCGAATGCCTCCACGCGGTCCTTGGCCTTGGCGATCGTCGGTCCGTCGAACTCGAGCAATCGCTTCAATGGACCGGTCGGCGCCTTCGGATCCACGCGCCCGATCTGGCAGTACGCGTGGCCCTGACGCGCGAGGCACACGACCGGCGCGTCGCTGGTCGCGGCGATGACCGACGCCTGCTCGCCGCCGATCTTCACGTGCGCGCGCTCGGGGCCCTCGATCGCGGAGAGCCACTGCTCGAAGCGCTTGCGGCTCGAGAGGCCGAGGATCACCACCGCGACTTCGCCGCCGCGGTCCGGGACGATCGCGATCGGCGCGTCGGCGTCGATGCCGATCCGCGCGAGATCGTCGAGGCTGCGGACGGCGCCGTCGTCGGTCGAGACGTTGGGCCCTCGCCAGAGTGAAGCGACGAGATCGAGCGTCGTGCGTCGCACCTCGTTCTGCGCGTCGGGCGCGGCCGGATCCGAGACGGCGAGCGCGGGCTCGACCGTCGACAGCCACGTCAGCATCGACGTCGCGTCGGACAGCGCGACCGACAGCCGCGGCGCGAACAACACGATCGGTGTCGACGCCGGCAACGCCTCCACGAGCGCCGGCATCGCGGCCGGCTTCGGCGACTCCGGGACGCGGTCGCGGCGCGCGCGGACGGCGACGGTCTCGGGGCGCTGGGCGGTCGCGGTCGTGGGGGCGAGGGTCGCGAAGGCGAGGACGGTCAGGCTCGCGGCGGAGCCCCATCGAGCGGCGGCGAAGGAGGCCGGTTTCGCGGCGGATGCGGCGTGACCGGCCGAGGTACAGGAACGGGGCGTCGAGGTGCGCCGCCCCGAAGCGTGGAACGGAGCGCTCAGGCCGGGCGCGCGAGGGTCGGCATCGCGGCCTGCGCCTTCTTTCGACGGAGCGCGCGCTGCGCGTACGCCATCCCGACCAGGAGCGACGCGAGCAGCGGCGACATCGCGATGAGCACCACCACGAGCTTGTACTCGAAGATGCCGTTCATCAGCGGCTCGAAGAACGCGTTCATGCTGTCGCCGTACAGGACCCACGCAAACAGTCCGCCCGCGACGATCATGGCCATCAGGTTCATGGTGATGAACCAGAAGATGCGCTGGCGGCGATACGGATCGTTCGACATCGGCGGAGAACCTAACCGAGTGTGTCGTTCTTT
>JAUHYN010000410.1 GCA_030426505.1 bacterium
GCACGGGCTCGGTGGCGTGTTGCACGCGATGCCGGCGCAGGGATCGCCGCGGCAGACGCCCGTCTCGTCGTTGCAACCTCGGTTGCACGGCTCGTCCATGAAGTTGTGTTCGCAGCGCCCGTTCATGCAGAGGCCGAGGGGCTCGTAGCGGCGACTGGTGTTCGCGCTGATGCAGACCGGCGCGGGTGGCGCGCGGCAGTCCATGTCCGCGCAGGGATCGCGTGGGATGCCGATGCCCTTCACCGTGATCTCGAGCAGCTCCTCGTTGCTGCTGTTGTTCTCGATCATGAAGACCGTCTCGTACGTCTGCGGATCGAACGGGCTGAAGCGCACGCGGAGCTTCGCCTCCTCCTCGGGCGGTACGAACTGCTCGTCGAGCAGCACCGCGAAGACGCCGTTCAGCGAGTCACCGTCCGGCAGTTCGAGGCTGAGCTGGAGCTCGCCCTTGTTGAGGAGGAAGATCGTCCGCTCCTCCGTCGTCCCGACCTCCCGCTCGCCGAAGTCGATCTCGACGGCGGAAGCCGCGAGGAACGGCGGCGTGCGGTTGAGGTTGGCGCCTTCGTCGCAACCTAGGTTGACGCCGGTCACGGCGGTGAGGGGGAGCAGAACGAGGAGCCCGTCCTTCAGGCTGGGTCGCATCGCGGCGGACGCTAGACGATCATATAGAGCCGGCCAATCGTACGGAGGCCGTAGAGACGTGACCAGAAGCCCCCGCGGCCTCTCGCGGCCGCCTCTCGCGCCTGCTCGCACGGCCGGCCTTCGGCCTCGCCTCGGTTACAGGGGCCCGCCATGCGCCCTCGGCGCCGCACGACCAGGCGCGAGACTCGACTCGCGAGCGCCTCACGGGGGCTTCTGGTCACGTCTCGGCACGCGTGCGTCGCGAGTCCCGGGGCCGAGGTCGGGGACATTCGTCCCATTTCGCCCATCGCAGCACACGGACGCTTATGCGAGTACATTTCCTGAGTGATCCCAAATAGTTAGCAACACTTCGCGGTCGCCACCGATAACGATCCCCGAACGCGCCAGGACGGCGCGATCGCGGGCCAACACAGGAGGTGTTGCAAATGGTCGCTGTCACTTCAACCCGAACCAACGACCCCGTACGCCCGGAGCCGATCGAAACGGGCGATGACCGGCGCGTCACCGACATCGCGAACGTCGAAGCGCCCCAGACCCGAACCGACGACGCCGGACCGGACACCGGCGCGGAACCGGACGCCACGTTCGGACGCGTGGACATCGACCGCAGCGACTTCACCGCGGCGCCCGACGAGGTCGGCACCGACGAACGCCTCACCGAGCTCCTCGACGACTCCGTGCGACGCGCGCAGCTGTCGACCGGCGATCTCGACCGTCGCCCGATCGCCGCGCGCACGAGCGAGGTCGGCACCCCGAACCCCACGCCGGACACACGAACGCGCGGCGCGAGCGTGCGGCGCGGGATGGTGGACGGCGAACCGATCGTCGGGTCGATGCCCGAGGCGCGCGACAGCCACCCGGACGCGCCGACGGCGCCGGCCGAAGGCGACCTGTTCGTGGACGGCGTCGACGAAGAGGACGTGGAGCAGGGCGCGATCGCCGACTGCTACTTCGCGTCGTCGATGGCCGCCGTCGCGCAAGACCACCCCGAGCTGATCGAGGACGCCATCACCGACAACGGCGACGGCACGTACCGCGTCCGCTTCTTCAACGACGACGGCGACCCGGAGTACGTCACCGTCGACGACGAGCTGTACCGCAACGAACACGGCGGCATCCTCTACGCGCGCGGCACCGATCGCAGCGAGCTGTGGCCGGCGATCCTCGAGAAGGGCTACGCGCAGTGGCGCGGCGGCTACGACGACATCGGCGAGGGCGGCAACTCCGGCGACGCGCTCCGCGCGCTCACCGGGCGCGGCGTGCGCTACACCGCCGCCAACGGCGACACCGACGATCTCTTCGATACGATCCGCGCCGGCGCCGAAGGCGACCACCCGATGGTCGCGGGCACCTACGGCGAGGAGAAGGAGAAGAAGTACACCGACTCGGGCGTCTCCACGTGGCACGCGTACACCGTCCTCGACGCGTCGGAGGGCGACGACGGCCAGCGCTACGTCACGCTCCGCAACCCGTGGGGCAACACGGAGTTCAACGCAGACTACGAGACCGACGTCGACTGGGACGGCGACGGCACGCTCGACGGCAACGACGGCATCTTCCGGATGACCATCGAAGACTTCCAGCGTTACTACCAGGGCGTCCATGTGGGGCGTTGAGGTGCTACTGACCATGGTGATCGCAGCCAGCCCCGTGAAGTCCTCGTCCGAAGCCACCGTGAAGATCGCGAACGAGAAGTCGCCGATCACGAAGCGCGCTTGCGCCTACTGGGAGTGGGTCGCCGGACGCGCCGAAGACGGCCACTGGAACATCGTCGCGTCGTCGCGACACAGTCGCGCCGCGGTGACACTCGTCGTCGACGCCGAGGCGATCGAAGTCCCGCTGTCGCGCTTGCGTCTGCACCTCGAGCCCGCGCACCGCGCGGAGGCGAAGTCGCTCGACGCGCTCCCCTCCGCTGCGCAGAAGGACGGCGTGGAGGCGTCCGAGCTCCCGCTCACCGTCGCCGAGTTCTGTCTCGAGCCCGGCCGCACGTACTACGTGCGCCACGCGACGGAGAAGAAGACGCCGGTGGTCCACGTCTCCGACCGCCCGTTCGAGGGCGGCGAGACCGCGACGGCGCTGACGCCGCGCTACCAGGCCTGGAGTCACTGACCGCGCGCCGAACGAACCTCGCGGTACGCGTACACGCCGCGCCCCGTCCTCACATGGCAGGTTGCTCCGCTTACGGCGTATGAAGCCCGGCATGGGGACATACGGACGCTACCTGGGTACCACCTTCTTCGCCGCCGCCGCCGCGTTCGCGTGTGACGCGGGCGTGCGCACGGATCCGAACGTCACCGCCGAGCTCGACTTGCCCGGCGCGTCGGCGCCGCAGGGTCGATGCGGTACGCACAACCCACCGGCGGAGGAGGTCGCCGCCGTCGACCAACACCTGTCGGTCGTGCGCCAGGCGATCTCGGCGACGAGCGGGCCGGTCACCGTGCCGGTGCATTGGCACGTCATTCACAGCGGGAGCAGCGGGCAGCTCTCGATGGGCGCGATCAACGCGTCGATCAACGTGCTGAACGCGGCGTACGGCGGGAACACGGGCGGCGCCTCCACGCGCTTCTCGTTCTCGCTCGCGAGCGTCGACTACACGAACAACAGCGCCTGGTACAACGGCTGCGACGCCGGCGGGACCGAGACGCAGATCAAGAACGCGCTCCGCACCGGCGGCGCCGACGCGCTCAACGTCTACAGCTGCAACCCGGGCGGCGGCCTGCTCGGCTGGGCGACCTTCCCGTGGTGGTACGACGGTGACCCGCAGGACGACGGCGTGGTCATCCTCGACGCGAGCGTCCCCGGCGGCGGCGCGGCGCCGTACGACGAGGGCGACACGCTCACCCACGAAGTCGGGCACTGGCTCGGCCTCTACCACACGTTCCAGGGCGGCTGTAACGGCCAGGGTGACGAGGTCAGCGACACGCCGGCCGAGAAGTCGCCCGCGTACGGCTGCCCGATCGGGCGCGACTCGTGTCGCCGCAACGCGGGCGCCGACCCGGTCACCAACTTCATGGACTACACGGACGACGCCTGCATGTTCGAGTTCTCCGACGGGCAGGGCACGCGCGCGAGCGACGCGTGGGACGCGTACCGCGCGACGTCGACGCCCGGCTGCTCCTCGAACGCCGACTGCGACGACGGCGACGTCTGCAACGGCGCCGAGACCTGTCAGGCCGGCGCTTGCAACAGCGGCACGCCGCTCGTCTGCGCGCCGGGTCAGACGTGCGACTCGAGCGCCGGGTGCGTCGGCTCCTGCCTCCCGCGCAACGCGACTTGCAGCTCGAACGCCGACTGCTGCAGCAACAACTGCCGCGGCAACGGGCGCTGCCGGTAGAGCCGGCGCGGCTTCACACTTCTTCACGCGGTGATGGCGTCCGGCTCACGGTCGGGCGCCACCATCACCGCATGAAGAGATACGCCTCCCTCGCATTCCTCACCGCCTCGTTCGTCCTGCTCACCGGTTTCTACGGCGGGTGTGGCTCACGGGATCCGGCCAAGCGCGCCGAGCGGATCCAGCGCCACGCGCGCTCGCACGTGGAGGACCTCCTCGACGAGGTCGACGCCGACCCCACGCAGACGAAGCGCATCCTCGGACACACCGACGCCGTCGCCGAGCGCGCGATCCAGATTCACCTCGAACACCGCGAGGTCGTCGAGGAGCTCCACGCGCAGTGGAAGTCACCGAAGCCCGACGCGGAGAAGATCCACAGCACGATCGACGCGCGCGTGGACGCGGTCCGCAGCTTCCTCCACTTCGCGGCCGACGCCCTGATCGACACGCACCAGACCCTCACGCCCGAACAGCGCGAAGAGGTCCTCGACGAGTTGCATTAGCCTTCTACTCGGCGAGCGTCTGCCGGATCGCGTTCTGGAAGCCGGCTTCCGAGAACGACTGCTTGAACGTGATCCGCGCGCCCGACTCCAACACGTAGTGGACGTGTCGGTTGTTCATCCCGACCGTCCGCAACTGATTGTCGCGGTCGTAGAGGACCGTCACGTCCGGCATCATGTTCTGGACCGCGTTACACAACGTCTGGTCCGGCGGCTGCGAACGGTTGTTCTGCCAGATCACGAAGTACGGTTCGAAGTCCTCACCGAGGAACTCCTGCATGTCCGCGTTCACCCGCCGGGCGAACCGAGTGCAGCCACTTCACCACTCGGCGTACACGAAGTAGTACGCCGCCTTCCGCGGACAGGGGTCCTGGAAGTTGTGGAGGTTGCCCGCGCAGTCCGGGAGCGCGAGGTCCGGCATGATCGAGCCGACCGCCGTGCCCGTGACGTCCGTCGGCGGGCACACGCCGTCGCCGACCCCGCCGTCGCGTTCGGTGCCGCCGTCACGCGCGGCGCCGCCGTCCCGCTCCGAACCACCGTCGTGCCCGAGGGCCACCCCGCCGTCGCGCACCGACGCGTCGATGCCGTCGTTCGTCTCGCCGCCGCCGCCGCAGGCGAACGCGAGGGTGAAGAGCGCCGGGAAGGCCAAAGGAGACACGCGCTCGACGTTCACGGCCCGGAGCATACCGGGTCTCGGCGTACTTTGCGCGCAGATTCGACGTCAGGTCGATTCGCGGACGATGCGCAAGATCTCCTCCCCGTACATCGACAGCTTCGCCGGCCCGATCCCCGGGACGTTCGCGAGCTCGTCCTCGGTCGCAGGCCGCGCCGCCGCGATCGCCGCGAGCATCTTGTCCGCGCCGACCACGTACGGGGGCTTCGCGATCGTGCGCGCGACCTCGGAGCGCCACGCCCGGAGGGCCTCGAAGACCTTCCCGTCGTCGTCGCTCAGCGCCGCGACCGCCTCGGCCTTCTCCTTCTTCTTGCTCCGCCGCGCGGTGACCGCGTCGCGATCGAAGTCGATCTCTATCGGACGCTTCTCCCGCAGCGTCGCCGCGCCGTCCTCTGTGAGCTGGATCTTCGGATAGTCGCCGGTCGTCGTGCGCACGAGACCGGCGCGCGTGAGGCTGTCGAGCAGCCCCTGGACCTGGTTCTTCTGCCACGACGACAGCAGCCCGTACGTCGACATCTTGTCGAGGCCGGCCTCGAGCACCGGCTTCGCCGACGAGCCGAGCAGCGTATCGACCACGCGCGACTTCCCGAAGCGCCCCTTCATCCGCGCCACGCACGACAGCGCGATCAGCGCGTCCCGCAGGGCGTCGCCCGAGATCTCTTCCGGCGCCGGCGCGCGACAGCGATCGCACACCTCGCACCGGTCCGGCCGACGCGTGTCCCCGAAGTAGTCGACGAGGTACCGCCGCCGACACGGCGCGCGTTGTACGTAGCCGACCATGGCGTCCAGCCGGGAGCGCTCCACGCGCTCGCGCTTCTCGAGCGCGGCGCGGTCCGCGCGCGGCCCGCCGGACTCCACGCGGACGAAGGGCCCCTCGAACACGACGTCGCCCGCGTTCTGCAGCGCGATCAACGCCGCCCGCGCGCCGCGGCCCACGCGCGGTTCGAGCTGCTCGACCAATGCGTCGAACCCGATCTGCCCGCCCGCGAAGTCGACGATGTCGCGCACCGCGGCGAGCGTGACGGTGACGGTGTCCCAGCTCGGGCAGCTCGACTCGAGCCGCATGTACGCGTAGCGCAGGTCCCCGCCGTCGTAGATCAGGACGCCGCCCGCCGGCTCGCCGTCGCGCCCCGCGCGGCCGACCTCTTGGTAGTAGCTCTCTGGCGCGGACGGGATCGCGAAGTGGACGACGCACCGCACGTCCGACTTGTCGACGCCCATCCCGAACGCGGTGGTCGCGACGACGACCTTGCCTTGGCCGCCCTCGAAGTCGTTCTGGACCAGGCGCCGCGTGTGGGCGTCCAGCCCCGCGTGGTAGGCCGCGGCGTCGAAGCCATCCGCGGCGAGCGCTTCCGCGATCTCCTCCGACTTCTTGCGCGTGGCGACGTAGACGATCGCCGACCCGCCGTCCTTCATCCACTGACGGAGCGCCTGCGCCGTGGCCTCGATCTTCGCTCGCCCGCGCTTGGTCTCCACCACCGACAGCTCGAGGTTCTCGCGATCGAATCCGGTGACGATCGTGTTGGCGCCCTCGATCCCGAGGCTCCGCAGGATGTCCTCGCGCACCTCGGGTGTGGCCGTCGCCGTCACCGCGGTCACGCGCTGCGGGGCGATCTGCCGGACCACCTCGCCGAGCCGCGCGTAGTCCGGCCGGAAGTCGTGGCCCCACTGCGAGATGCAGTGCGCCTCGTCGATCACGAGCTGCGCGACCTTCGCTTCGATCAGCCGCTCGGTGAAGTGCGTGCTCCGGAAGCGCTCGGGCGCGACGTACACCAGGTCGAGCGTCCCCTCGACGATGCCGCGGGTCACCGCGCGCCGCGCCGCGGCGTCCTCCATACTGGTGAGCGCGGCCGCGCGGATGCCCGCGCGCTCGAGGGCCCGGACTTGATCGCGGATCAACGCGATGAGCGGGGACACCACGATCGTGACGCCGTCCAGCATCACCGCCGGGAGCTGGAAGCACAGGCTCTTGCCCGCGCCGGTCGGCATCACCGCGAGGGTGGGGCGCCCGGAGAGGATGCTCTCGATGATGGATCGCTGACCGATCCGGAACGCCGAGTGACCGAAGACCTCGTGGAGGCTCCGCTCGAGCGCGTCCGCTTGGTCGACCGCCTC
>JAUHYN010000411.1 GCA_030426505.1 bacterium
TCTCGGGGGCGAAGGGGAGGTCGTCGTCGCCGATCGCCGCGTTGTGGAAGACGACGTTGAACGCGCCGGAGCGCACGGCCTTCGCGATGCCGATGTCGACCATCGCGCCCGAGACGTCCATCGCGTGGACCTGATCGACGTGGGGCGCGAGCTCGATCGCCAACGAGCCGGTCCCGCAGCCGATGTCGAGGACGCGGTGGTGCTTCGCGAGGCGGGCCTTCGTGACCTCCAGCTTGCGCTGGTAAGCGGCGGGGTTCGGCACCGGCTTCTTCGAGTATTTGTCGGCGATGTCGTCCCAGAACTTCGCTGCGTTCGTCATGACTCCAGATCTACTCACCGATCGCGCGCGCGTCCGGTGCAAAAACGAGACGCCCCGGTGCGGTCACGCTCCACCCCGCTCGCCCGCGAAGAGGTCACGGCGCGACTCGAGCGCCCCATACACACACTCGCGCGCCGCGAGGAGGCGCGCGTTGTCGCGGAGGTCCGGGTGGCTGAGGAGCCACAGGTCCGCCATGTGGCGTGGATCCGACTTCTCGATCCGCACCAGCGACGGGTCGTGGTCGCCGATGTAAGCCGGGAGAAACGCGATCCCGAGCCCCGCGCGGGCCGCCAACGTCATCGTCTCGATCGACGCCATCGTCCCCCACACCGGCACATCCGGGTAGCTCGAGCCCGCGACCATCATCTCCATCGCTTTGCGGTCGTCGAACCCCAGCCAGCGCGGGTCGCTCCCCGCGCGCTCCGGGTCGAGGCGGTCCGCGTGCTCCGCCGCGACGAAGCTCGCCAACACCATCGGCACCACCTTCCGCCCGATCAGGTGCTCCGGCGGGTTCGCGTCGACGCCGAGCGCGCGCACCGCGATGTCCGCCTCGCGCTTCGAGAGATCGAACGGGCGACTGTCGATGATCACCCCGAGCTCGATCTCCGGGTACTTCGCGCAGAAAGGGACGAAGTCCTCGAGGAGCAGCTCCGCCACGTAGACGTCGAAGCACGTGACCGAGACCGGACCGGCGAGCCGGTCGTCACTCCCCGCGAGCGAGCGCTCGACCGCGCTCATCTCCTCTTCTACGCGCTCCGCCGTGGCGAGCATCCGCCGGCCGGCCTCGGTGAGCGTGAATCCGTCGCGGCTCCGATCGAACAAGCGCGTGGCGAGCCTCGCCTCCAAGGCCTCGACGCGTCGCCCGACCGTCGAGTGACTCACCCGGAGCGACGCGCCCGCCGCTCGCACCGATCCGGTGCGCGCGAGCGCGAGGAAGAAGCGCACGTCGTTCCAGTCCATGGGACGCGACGCAGCTTACAACAGCCGGGCGGCCGCGAGCTTCACGTCGTCTCCTTCGCCCTTGCCTCGAGGATCCGGTGCAGCATCGCGTTCAACGCGCGCGCCTCCCGCGCCGTGAGACCGAGCGCCTCCGGTGCATTCAGCGCCGCCGTCACGCGCCGGGCCGCGGCGAGGCGCGCGCGCCCGCGCCGGGTCAGCTTCGTCGCGGCCCGACGACCCGGCCCCTGACTCCGATCCCGTGCGACCAGCCCCGCTTCCTCGAGGGCGCCCACCAACTGACCGACGGCCTGCGGCGTCCCGAGGACCTGGCGCGCCAGCTCGCCGGACCCGATCCCCGGCGACTCCGCGATCGCGTTCAGGATCCCGAACTGCGTCGGCGTCAGATCATGGGCGCGCATCGCCTCTTCGAACTCTCGCGCGAGGACGCGGGCCGCGCGGACGATCGTCCAGCCTACGGCGTCGTCGGCGCGTAGCGGCGCGCCGGGTTGATCGACCATAAAGAATCTTTATACTCGTCGCATGAACGAAGCAACCTCTCCCGTGGGGCGTTGGCGACGCCCGGTCACCCTCGTCGCGCTCTTCGGCCTCGCGTTCTGGTTCTTCGGCAACCTCTACGAGGCGGTCGTCTTCTCGCCGAACTGGATCCTCGACAGCGACCTCCAGCTCCAGCGCCTCAACGCGTTCTTCGTGCGGACGAGCCCGACCACGTACTTCCTCAGCGTCCCGCCGGTCGCCGTGTTGTGTTCGTGGGTCCTCGCGGTGTGGCCCGGTGAGGGGCTCGCGGCGGGGCGGTATCGTCGCGCGGGCGCGTGGTCGGTCGCGGCGTTCGCGATCAACGCGTTGATCGTGGCGTGGATCATCCCGCAGCTGTTCGGGCCCGAAGTGGATCGCGCGACGGCGGACGAGCTGCGGACTTGGGCCTGGCGCTGGAACGCGCTGAACGTGGCGCGGATGGCGCTGGTCGCGGGGGCGCTCGTGGAGTCGTTCCGGGCGCTCGCCCTCACCAACTCGGTGCGCAGCTCTTCCCGTCCGTCGTCAGCGGCGTGGCCGTCGGCGTCGTCGCCGTGAGGTCGACGAGGTAGAGGTCGCGGCGGGCCTCGTCGTCGGCGCCGCGTTCGCCCACGCACACCACCATGCGTTTTCCGTCGGGCGCGAGGTCCTGCCCTTCGATCCACTGCCCGGACGCCGCTTCGAACGCGAGGTAGAGCGTCCCGGTCGCGGCTTCCAGGAAGACGATCGCGTCCGACTCGAACGACCCGCCGTAGGCGCCGAACACGAAGCCGCGCCCGTCGCGCGTCCACTCCATGTCCGAGAGGTCCACCCAGAACTCGAGGTCGGCCTCGCTGAACAGCTCGGTCCCTTGCTGCGGGGGCATCGCGTCGAAGCGCACGACGCGCGCGCCGCCGCTCGTGCAGACGCTCCGCACCGCGAGGAGCGATCCGTCGGTCGGGTGCGGCGCCGGCGCCGTGACTTGCGCGCAGCCGCCGTTCGCCGCGAACAGCTCCGGCGCGCCGCCGGTCGCCGCCACGCGACCGAGCGTCGTGCCGCCGCGCAGGCTCGTGCCCTGCCAGAAGTGATCGGCGTGGACGAACCACAGCGCGTCGCCCGCGGGGGACCACGCGAGCTCGCCGACCTCTCGCGTGCGCGCCGACTCGCGGCACCGCGAGACCGCGCCGTCGCACACCATGCCGAGCGGCTCGCACGTCGAATCGTGCGTGCATTCGACGGTGCCGCGGTCGTCCTTCAACGGGGCCATGAGTCGGCGGACGTCCGTGCCGTCGACGTCGACCGCCCAGATCGCTTCCGTGGGGAGCCCGTCTTCGAGGGGGTACGCCATCGCGTCGTAGCCGTAGTGCGACGCGAACGCGATCGTGTCGCGCGCCGGGGAGAGCGCGACGTCGCGCACGCTCCACGCGGAGCCGTCGTCGACCGTGAAGATCGCGCGGCGACTCGATGTCGCGAGGTCGAAAGCGTGCAGCTCGGCCGCCCCGGCGCCGTCGAAGACGAACACGAAGGTGTCCTCGGAGAGCGGCTGTGGTGGGGCGGTGTTCGTGGTGGTGGGGGTGCCGCCGTCGACGGTCGGCTTCTTGGTCGGCTTCGAGCCCCCGCTCGCGACGCCTTTCCAGCCCCCACCGCCGCAAGCGGCGAGCGCGAAGGCGGGGACGAGCAAGAGACGCGTGGGCTGCATGTCGATCCAGACCCTGCGGCCGTGGCCGCGATGCAGATCGTGATCGCGCGCAACGCGGAATGCGGGTGCGGGGTCGGCGCCGCACTCCGTCACCGGGCGCCGACCCCGAGTCGAAGCCTCGACGGACGGCTCGGCTTTGACGCGGCCCGCGCGCGCCCGGTTCGCTGGCGGGTGATGGTCGCCTTCCTGTTCGCGCGCCGCGCGCGCGTCGCCCCCGCACTGGCGCTCGCACGCACCCCGGTCACGACCGACGCCGACGGGACGCGCCGCTTCGGCCCCGCGTGGGTGCGCGAGGTCCACGGGATCCGCGTCCTGCACGTCACCGGCGATCGCTACACGATGGCGTACCAGCACGGCCGGCTCCTCGCGGAGGAGATCGCCGACGGCTCCCTGTACCGCGCGAGCCGGATCGCGACCGATGCGATCGAGGGGAGCGTCGGCAAGGGCGCGCTGGGCGCGGCGGTGAAGTGGTACGCGTCGCAGCGCATCGCGCGGCGGATGATGAAGACGGGCGTGCGTCACGCGCGGCGCATTCGTCCGGATCAGGAGCCGCTCGCGGAGGCGCACGGCCTGAGCGCCGCGACCGGGATCGACGTCGACACGATCGTTCGGGCCGCGCTCGGCCCGGAGACGGCGCAGGTGCTCCTCGGGCGCTTCTCCTCACTCGCGGTCGGGAGCGCGCCGAGCCAGTGTACTTCGTTCGCGGCGTGGGGCGACGCGACCGCCGACGGCGAGCTCCTGATCGGCCGCAACACCGACTATCCACTGAATGGATTCTTCGATCGCTACCCCACCGTCGTCTACCAGACGCCGACCGACGGCGGGCACCGCTTCATGACGGTGACCTCCGCGGGCTTCCACAACGGGGGCGTGTGCGGCTTCAACGAGCACGGGCTCTATCTCGCGATCCACACCGTGCCGACCCAACGCGTCTCGAGTACGCGGTTGCCGGTGTTCCTCGTCGGGCAGCACGTGCTGCGGACGGCGCGCACGTTCGCGGAGGCGGAGGCGATCCTCGTCGACTCGAAGCCGGCCGCGGGTTGGAGCTACCACGTGGTCTCCACCCGGGAGCGACGGACGGCGACGTTCGAGCTGTGCGCGGATCGCGTGGAGCGCCTCGACGCGACCGGCTCTTCGCACGTCACCACGAATCACTGGCGCACGCCCGCGATGGCGCCGCACAACCTCGCGGTGAACGCGAGCGTCGACGAGGACACGCGCGCGCGGATGATGCGCGCGGAGGCGTTGATCGCCGAAGCGAACGGCGCGCTCGACGCGCGCGGCGCGATGCGGATCCTCGGCGACAAGATCGATCCCTACTCGGGCGACAAACGCGTCGCGCCCAACACGATAGCGGTGTCGATCACCGTGTCGAGCTCGGTGTGGGCGCCGGCGCAGCAGCGGGTCCACGTCGCGAACGGTCGGGCGCCGGTCTCGTTGAACGCGTACGTCGCGCTCCCCACGATCGACGCGTTCGCTCCCGACGCCTTCGACGCAGCCTCGTGTACAACCACCGATCCCGGCTCGACCGGCACCCCCGGCGAGCAGGCGTTCATCGCGGGCAAGATCGCGCTCGACTACGAAGACGACGCCGAGGCCGCCGTCGCGCACCTCCTCGAAGCCCGCGCGGTCGACGACGATCCCTCGATCGCGCTCGTCCTCGGCCTCGCGGCGCTGCGTTGTGATCGACGCGAGCTCGCCGTGGAAGCGCTCGAGGCCGCCGCGAACCAGCGCCGCGATCTCCGCCGCCGCGCGATCGCGAGCTACGTGCTCGGCCGGTGCTACGCGGATCGCGGCGCCCACGACGAAGCGCGCGCGTGCTTCGATGCCGTCACTTCGGATGCGGACGCCGGCGACAAGCTCGTCGCCGCTGCGGCGCGCGCGAAGCGCCGCCACCGCCGCCTCGGCCCGCGGGACATCTCGCCGATGGCCTTCCTCGCCGACGCGTACCGGTACGAGGGGCCGTTCGGGTAGCGGCTCAGACGGCGCGGCGGAGCGGATCCATCGGCGTGGCCGCGACGGTCTCTTCCTCGGACTGGAGGAGATCGTCGAGCATCATCGGCGCGTAGTTCGACGTCGGCGTGTCGAAGATCTTCGGCTGAGGCACGTGGTCGAGCGGCGAGCGCGGCGCGGCCTTCGCGGTCGCGGCCTCCGCGGGATCGTTCGAGAGTAACGAAGCCTCGACGTCGAGCGCGAGCTCCGTGCCGGTGCCCGGCACGGGCGCGGCGACGTCCATCGGGTCCAGCACGACCTCGCGCGCGGGGCGCGTCGTGGGATCCGGCGCGGCGACACGACGCGCCACGATCGGCGCGTCCTCGTCGGCGTACGAGAAGTGGTGCGGGCGCTCGGCGAGGAGGTCCTCGGCGTCACCGAAGGCCACGCGTCGAGATCCGCGAGCTCCGCCTCGTCGCGCGGCGCGGGCGTGTGCGCTTCGAGGGCCGGCGCGTCCTCGCTGTGCGGCGCGGGCTCGGGGTGCGGCGCGACGACGGGCGCGGCCTGCTCGGCGGCCGCCTGCGCGGCCTGCGCCGCGAACGCGCGGTACGCCGCGTTGGAGTCCACCGCGGGCGCGACCGGTCCGGCGTCCGGCGCGCTCGCTTGCGCTCCGGCGTCCGCGGCGAGTCCTCGCGGTTCGACGTCCGCGGCGCTCGCTCGCGGTCCGACGTCCGCGGCGCGTCCAAGCGGTTCGTCGTGCGCCGCGCTCACGTTCGGCGCATCGAACACGTGGCGCGCCGCGCTCGCGAGCTGCACCGACGATTCGCGCTCGCGAGCGACCGGCACCGCGGCGCCCGGCTCCGGCACCGCGAGATCTTCGACCAACGCGGCCCGCACCTTCCGCCGGCACAGTCGATCCGCGCGCGCGTAGAGCTGCTTCGCCGCGTTCGGGCGGTGCGCTTGCGCCGCGAGCAGCGCGGCGTGACGGAAGTGATCCGCCGCCTCCGCGCGCCGCTCCAAGCGCTCGAGGCACTCCCCGATCGCCGTGCGCGCGGACGGCTCGTTCGGCACGATCGCCACGATGCGCTTCAACACCGCGAGCGCCTTCGTCTGCTCTTCCTTGCGGCGGAAGACATGCACCGCGCGCCAGTACGTGCGCGTCGCGAACTCGGGCTCTTCCGCATCGCGGAACCCCTCCGCGATCCGCACCAGCTCGCGCGTATCCTCCCCCGCCGCGTCCGCGCGCATGCGCAACGTCGCGAGCCGACGCGCGCGACCACCCGACCAAGGCCGGGCGAGGAACGCGACCAACCGAGCCCACGGACCCGGGGAAGTAGGGGGACGTCGCACGGTTTGAAATCCCTTACCATCGGGGTACGAAAACGCGAGCGATCTCTGACCAAGCCAGGCACCCCAACCAACCGATGGTGCTTCCACCGACGTCCCAATGAGGGACCCGAAACCCCATTCCGCCGAGCCGAGAACCATGGACATCGTCGCCGAACCCCTCGAACTCAAACGCCGTCTCCGCGCCGTCACGCAGAGCGGCCGCACCCTCGGATTCGTTCCCACCATGGGTGCCCTCCACCCGGGGCATTTGTCCCTGATCCACGAGGCCCGCCAGCGCGCCGACTACGTCGTCGCCTCCATCTTCGTGAACCCGAAGCAGTTCGGTCCCAACGAGGACCTCGACCGCTACCCGCGAAACCCCGAGGGCGACACCGCCGCCGCCGAGGCCGCGGGCATCGACATCCTGTGGATGCCGCCCGACGGCTCGGTCTACGCGCCCGGCCACGCGACGACCGTGCACGTCGATGGCATCAC
>JAUHYN010000412.1 GCA_030426505.1 bacterium
CCGCGGCGACGCGAACGACGCCGCCACGCGCTACCAGGCCAATGCCGCCGCCCTGACCGCCGCCGCCGCCGCGGCCGCGTTCATCCCGTACGTCGGCGCCGTCATCGCCGCCGTGCTGCTCGCCGTCGCTGCGGTGTTCGCGATCCTCGCGCACCTCGAGCGTGAGGGTAAGGAGCAAGAGGCCGCGCAGCTCGAGATGGAAGCGGGCCTCGACGACATCCGCGCCGAGGGCGCCGAGAACCGCATCGAGGACATCAAGGAGTCCGACGACGACCGTCAGGCCTACCTCGACCAGACCCTCGAGAAGCTCAACGAGCTCAAGAAGCAGGACGCCGACCAGGCGAAGTTCTAACGACACCGGCCGACGACACGCACCTTCGCTCCCCGGACATCGGGTCCGGGGAGCGCGGGGCCGCGCCGACCACGAACGACACGAAGGACGACCATCATGACCATTTCAATGGGCTCGCTGGGAAGCAGCATCATGCGCTTGGCCGCGGCGAACGCGGTCGAGAGCGACCAAGAGAACAAGCTCCTGATCGACGCGACCTCCAAGCAGGAGGAGCTCGCCATCCGCCAGGACCTCTCGAACAAGAAGGCCGCCGAAGGGATGCGCCAGTTCCAGAGCACCGTCCAGTTCGTCCAGGAAGGCGTGCAGGCGGGCAAGGCGACCGTGAGCGCCGGCCAGGCGGTCGGCAACTTCGCCAACCAGGTCGGCGGCGGCACGGAGTCGAACATCTCCGACCAGATCGATTCGGCGCGCGCCGGCGGCACCACGTCCGGCGGCGGGACCGGCGAGGCGGACGCCCTCGCGGACCTCAAGGGCATCCAGCTGCAGGACGGCGGCTCCGTCGGCCAGCGGTTCGATGACCGCCAGCTGAGCATGCTCGTGGGCTCGCAGGAGGCGAACGGCGAGCAGGGGAGCGGCTGGACCAAGATGTCCGAGACCGACGCCCGCGCCGAGCTCAGCGCGGCGGGCTTCACCGAGGCCGAGACCGACCAGCTCATCGAGATGGGCCTCGGCGGCGACGGCCTGACCGGCGACGAGGCCGCCTCGTTCGTCTTCGACAACCGCTACGACTACGGCCGCACGTTCGACCAGGCGGGCAGCCAGGCGATCGGCATGGCGACGGGCCTGTCGGGCTTCGACCCGAACCGGACCGAGGGCCCCAGCGGCAAGGACATCCTGGGCCTCGCGATGAAGTACGCGTCCGACGGCTTCAACCAGGTCATGTCCAACGCGCAGAAGCAGGTCGCCGAGGCCGGCGGCAAGCAGCGCCAATACGGCCAGGAGATCGAGGCCATGCAGAAGGAGCTGCAGCAGGCGACGGCCGAGCACAACGAGGAGATCGGCGAGCTGCACCTCGAGCTCTTGCGCGGCGAGATCCAGACCGGCGCGAAGTAGCCCTCACCCACATCGGTTTCCTCCCGCGGCGCGGCGAGTTGCAACGAACGCAACTCGCCGCGTTCGCGTTTGGGGCCGATCTCGAATCCGGCGGCCCGTAGGCTGGTCCGCCACATGCACTAGGTGGCGTCATGCTCGGAAACTCGTCATCAGGGGCTGGGATGAACCGCACGGCTGTCGGCATCCGCGGCCTGACGACCATCACTCCCACCACCACCAACCGCACCGCCAAGAAGAAGAAGACCGAAGACGGCGGGAAGATCGACCGCGTCGACCGCGACGACGAGAGCAACGCAATGCTCATGGAGTTTGCGGAGCCGGAAGAGGACGAACAGGAAGAAGGGCTCGCCGCCCCCGCCGGTCACAACGTCGCGATGGTGCGCTTCACCGACGACGCGTTCCGCACGGACGCGGCCGGCCGGCAGATGGCGCCCACGTTCAGCGACGTCGACCAGGGCAACCTCGGCGACGCGTGGCTCCTCGCGAGCTGCGCCGCCGTCGCGCACGCGCGCCCGACCTCGCTCCTCAAGCGCGTCACGCGGAACCTCAACGACACGTTCACCGTCCGCCTCGGCGACGACGAGTACCGCGTCGCGCCCGAGTTCCCGAACGAGGGCTACGCGGACCCGATGCCGAACGGTCAGAGCGACACGCTGTGGGTCGCGCTCGTCGAGAAGGCGTTCGCACAGGCCGCGGCCGAGTCGTACGCCAACCTCGAGTGCGGCAACGCGGCTCGCGCGCTGGAGGCGCTCACGGGCGCGCGCACGGCGCGGCAGACGATCGCGCCCTCGCTCCCGCCGGAGAAGATCTTCGATCGCCTCCGCGAGGGGAAGCGCGCGTCGGCGCCGATGGTCGTGCGCACGCACGAGTCGCGCGTCACCAAGCCCCTCACCGCCGACCACTTCTACGCCGTGCTCGACGCGTACGAGCGCGACGGCCTGAGGTTCGTGAAGCTCTACAACCCGTGGGGCACCAAGGGCGGGAGCCGCCCGCTCGAAGAGGTCGTCCACGAGGTGTCGATCGAAGCGCTGTCGAACGACTGTGACGCGCTGTTCATCGGCGGCTGAGGCGAGACGAACGAGACGAACGAGACGGAAGAGACGAGAGAGACACCATGGCCATCGAACAGACCGAGAAGAAGGCACGCACCGCGCTCGACATCCAGGCGGCGATCTTCGCCGCGAAGGACGGCGACATCATCCACGTCGCGCCCGGGCGCATCCAAGGGCGCATCGTCATCGACCGCCCGATCACCCTCCGCGGCTCGGGCCCGGACAGCACCGTGATCGACGGCCGCGGGCGCGGCGCGACGATCTCCGTCGAAGCCTTCAACGGCCAGGTGCGCATCGAGGAGATGTCGATCGTCGGCGGCAAGTCGCAGAGCGGCGGTGGCGTCTCGATCGACAACGGCTGCGAGGTCCACGTGGTCGGCTGTCTCATCGAGAAGAACGCGGCGAAGAGCGGGCGCGGCGGCGCGATCGCGATCGATCGCGGCTCGCTGTTCGTCACCGAGTGTACGATCGTCGACAACCGCGCGTTCGCGGGCGGCGCGATCTACGCGGGCGGCGACGCCAAGGTCGAGATCGCCGCGACGATCATCGCCGACAACTTCGCGATCCGCGGCGGCGCGCTCGCGATCAACGGCGGCGCCGAGGTCGACGTGTACACGAGCCGCTTCGACGGCAACCAGGCCGAGATCGAGGGCCACCACGTCTACGCGTACGGCAGCCACCGCAGCCGCCCGCACGTCCTCCTCTCGAACGCGCTCCTCGGCGCGACGAGCGGGATGGGCATGGCGATCTCCAACCACGCGCGCTTCTCGGCCGCGATCGCGATCGACAACTCCGCCGTCGGGCGCGAGGTGATGCAGACGCGGGTGGTGGGCTGATGGTCTCCATCGGGCGCGCGCCGGTCACTTGGGCCCCCGACAACGTCGGGTACATCGTCGTCGACGAGCTCCCGCACGATCTCATCGGGGACCTCGCCGAAGCGGGCGTGTCCGAGGAGGACCTGAGGGACCTCGCGGGGCGCGACGGCGTCATCCGCGGCACCGAGGAGCTCGAGAATCTATTCAGTCGAATCGACGAACCGAGCCGCGCGCTCGCCGTTGTCCGGGGGCGCTCGCTGTTCGACGCCCTCCGCGCCCAAGTCGAACGCAACCGCCAACGCGCCGGCGAGGCCGGCGGGCGCCGCTTCGCCCACGACCCGGTCCTCGCCTCCGTCCTCGCGGGCGGGCCGTCCCTCGGGCCGGGCTCCAACCCGGAGTCGGTCTATCGCGTGGAGCGCGCGCTCGCGGACATCGGGCTGCTCGATCCGGCCGACGTCGACGGCGACTACGACGCCAAGACGATGGAGGCCGTGGAGCGGCTGCAGATCGAGGCCGAGCTCCCGATCACCAGCCGCGTCGATGCCCCCACGCTCGGCGCGCTCATCGCGTTGGCCCCCGCCCCCGGCGCGCGCCTCGTGCGCCGCCCCGAGTACGATCGGATGCGCGACGGCGACCGCATGACCGTCACCGTCGCGCTCGGCGCCGGCGATCGCGCGTCCGCGCGGATGCGCGCCGAGGCCGAGCTCGTGAGCGGGCTCCTCGAGCGCGGCTTCACTCGCGTCCGCCCCGACGATCTCGAAGCGATGGGCGAGCTGGGCGTTCCCGGCCGCGATCCGCACGTCGACGTCTGGGCCGGCCCGGACACCACGCTGTTCGTGGTGATGCCGGACGACTCCACCACCGAACGCATCGCCGCGTCGCAGGCGGCGGCGCGCTCCAACGCCGTGTTGTTCGCGGGGCGCCAGTTCGCGATCGGCGAGACCGAGCGCCCGCGCACCGGACTGCGCGGTGCGCAGCAGAGCCGGCCGCACGCGCCGGGCCCCGACTACCAACTCATCTGCGCGAGCGGCTGCGACGCGGAGGCCGCCGCGGAGGATCGCCTCCTCGGTCAGCGCACCGTGGACACGGATCTGTTCACCGCCGCCGGCCCGACGCCGGAGCGCGCGCGCGCCTCGGAGGTGCTCGGCTTCCTCGACGTCATTCGCTCGGAAGGCAGCACCGACGAGCTCGCGGCGGTCCTCGGCCGCACGGCCGCGACCGAGCGCGGGTTCCTCTCGAACCGAAGCAACCAGACGGAGGCGGTGTGATGGTCGCGATCGCCCCCGACGTCCGCTCCGCGCTCGCGGTGGTCCAGGATCCGAGCCGCCCGGAGGCCGAGCGCCTCCGCGCCGCGACGGTGCTCGGCGACTTCGGTGATCCCGGCGTCGTCTTCCCGCTCGCCACCGAGTACTCGGAGGCCGCCGGTTCGTTGAGGTCCGCCCTCGCCTACGCGCTCGGTCGGCTCGACGCTACGCACGTGCTCACGAGCGAGCTCGCGTACGGCGACGCGCGCACCCGCGCGCGCGCGGCGGAGCTGTTGTCGTTGTTCACGGACGAGGTCGCGACGGCGGCGCTGGTCCGCGCGCTCGCGGATCCGGATTCGGACGTGCGGATCAACGCGGCCTATGCGCTCGGCGATCACCAGGACGCCAAGACGCTCGGCGCGCTCGCGGAGGGGATGCGGACGGATTCGGTGCCGGCGGTGCGGAGCGCGTGTGCGCTCGCGCTCGCGGCGCTACCGGGCCTCGAGGCCCGCCGCGCGCTGGAGACCGCCGCCGTAGGTGAGGAGGTCGTCTCGGTCATCATCCTGATCGAGCGCGCGATCCAGCGGCGTGTGGATCGGGGCGAACCGGAAGAGGTCTGAGCCGGGCCCCTCGATCGCGCTCCGCGGGACGTCCGGGGTGCCGCGGAGGACCACCAGCTCGGGCGCGGCGGCCGGCTGTACTTCGCGTTCGGTTCCCCTATCATCGAAGCATCGAAGATGCCGCGCCCGCGCCTCGGACTCGTCTCGCGCCTCGACCGCGCTGCGCACGATCTGGCGGCGGCGGCTCCGCATCGCCACGACCGTGTTGAAGCGCGGGCTGAAGACGCCGTGCCCGCGGTTCTCGCGGTCGAACCGCCGAGCGTGAGCGAGGGCGCGCGAGACCTCCGCAGACCCGACGGTCGCCGGAGCCGGGAGCGGCGCGTTCGGCCCCTCCTGGTCTCTTCGGTCGTGTCTGCCCCCCGGGGCCTCGCTCACCCTCGCGTTCACGGTGGGACGTACGTGACGACGCGACTCGGTCTGACAGGATTTCTCGTCGTCGCGGCGATCTCCTCGGCCGTCGGGTGCAGCGGGGGCGACGACGATCCGCCGATCCCGCCCCTCGAAGCCCCGCCCGCAGAGTGTGCAGCACCGATCGCAGCCGTCGAGGCCGCGGCCCCGGACCACGTGGTGGGCGACGGGACGCCCCCGTCCTGCACCCACGCGGCGCTCGCGGCCGCGATCGCCGAGGGCGGAGTCGTCGCATTCGACTGCGGGCCGGGCGAGGCGGTGATCGCACTCGAGGGGACGCTCACCCTCCGCGTCGACGTCGACACGGTGGTGGACGGCGGCGACCGCGTCGTCCTCGACGGCGGCGGCGCCCACCGCATCTTCGACTTCGCCGGCCCGGACTTCCGGCGCTCGACGACGCGCTTCGCCCTCCAGCGGATCACCCTCCGCAACGGGCGCGCGCCGGCCACGGACTTCACGCCGGAGAATCCGAACGACCCGCGCTGCGCGTGGGGCTACAAGGACGGCCGCGGCGGCGCGATCCGGATGGCGGACGGGCGCCTGCACCTCGTCGACGTCCGCTTCGAGGACAACCTCGCCGCCGACGTCGGCCCCGACACCGGAGGCGGCGCGATCTACGCGCTCGGCGTCCGCGAGGTGATCGCGGTGGGCGGCCACTTCACCGGCAACCGCGGCGCGAACGGCGGCGCGATCGCCCTGCTCCAGTCCGACGGCGTCTTCGTCGACACGATCTTCGAGGACAACCGCGCGACGGGCCGCGGGAAGAACTTCGGCGGCGCGAACGGGTGCCCGCCGTTCAACCACGACGCGCAAGGCGGCGCGGGCGGCAACGGCGGCGCGGTCGTGATCGACGGCGACGCCGTGGAGCGCGTCGAGTTCTGCGGCGTCACGTTCCGCGGCAACGAGGCCAACGAGCTCGGCACCGTGTTCCGCACGCCGAACACCCACCGCGGGACGAGTACGTTCGACCTCTGCTTGTTCGACGGCAACCACGCGGGCGACGGCGGCGGCGCGGTCTGGATGCAGGACATGGACTTCGCGATGTCCGGCAGCACGCTGGTCGGCAACACGAGCCTCGGCCTGGGCGGCGCGGTGCGGATCGACCCGGGCCCGCACGGGAGCACGTTGCGGATCCAGAACTCGACCTTCGCGAACAACCGGACGACCGAGTCCCTCGGCGGCGCGCTCGTGTTCGCCGGGGCCGGGCTCGTGAAGAACTGCACCTTCGCCGACAACCGCGCCGACGGCGGCGAGGGCTTCTTCGGCGCGGCGATCGTCGCGCACGGCGAAGAGGCCCGCGCGCTGCGCATCGACAACACGATCTTCTCGAACAACCTCGACGACCACGAGTGGACCCCGATGACGTGCTCGGTGGTCGACCCGGTCACGCCCGTCCCGCTCCCCGGCGGCGGCAACGTCCAGTGGCCTCGCCTGCGAAACGGCCCGAACGACCAACCCGACAACGCCTGCGCCGAGGGGACGACGTTCGCCGACCCGTTGCTCCTCGCGCTCGGCGACCACGGGGGACGAACCCCGACGATGCCGCCTGGTATGGGGAGCGTGGCGATCGGCGCCGGCGCGGCGTGCCCGCCGATCGACCAACGCGGCCGCCCCCGACCCCAGACAGGGTGTGCCTCCGGCGCCGTCGAGCCCCTGACCGATCCCTCGTTTTCCGC
>JAUHYN010001457.1 GCA_030426505.1 bacterium
CGCCCGTGACGCGCACGCCCAGATCGTTCCAGCCATCGACATCGGGCGGATCGAAATAGGTCTTGGTGACGTTGAAGCCGCCGAAGATCGCGGTCCGGTCATCCGCGATGGCCATCTTCTGATGGTTGCGGATCAGATAGCGCGTGCCGATGCGGGCGCTGCACACGATGGCTGGACGGCGCCTCGACGACGGGCGCGCGCTCGCCGTCGCGTGGATCGTCGGACCGAGTGAAGCCGCCCCGGGCGCGCGCGTTGCCCTGCGCGTCGAGAGCTCGCTCGGCGGCGACGTCGACGCGCTGTGGATGGGCCCGGGCCTCGACGAGGGGCCCGCGCGCGAGGTGGAGCTCGCCGTCCCCGATGCGGAGGGTCGCGTTCAGGTCCGGGCGCGGGTGCGCGGACGAGTCGAGGGGCGCCGCGAGATCGTGATCGCGACGCACACGCTCGAGGTGAAGCGGGAGGCCTGACGCGCTTGAGGACGAGGACGCGGATGGCGCTCGAGGCGCGGTCGCCCGAGGCCGCGGCCGAGCGCGCGCCCCCGCGTCGCGGCGAGCGCCCCGTCGGCCGCGGTCGCTCGGTCGAACACTTCGCGTCGAACCTCGACCGCCGCGCGCACGATCCGGCGTCGCGACGATCGCAGACCTCGACCGCCTGCGCGCGCGTCCCCGGCGCGGTCCGCGAGACGCTGCGCCGCCCGGGTGAGACGCTCGAGGCCGAGATCCGATCCTGGCTCGAGGCGTTCTTCGGCGCAGACTTCTCGGACGTGCGCATCCACCCGGACGACGCCGCGGCGGTCGCGGTCGGCGCGCGCGCGTACACGGTCGGGTCGCACGTGGCGTTCGCGCCTGGCGAGTACGCGCCGCGGAGCTGGGCCGGGCGCCGACTCCTCGTTCACGAATTCACGCACGTGCTGCAACAGCGCGGCGCGGGTGCACAGCTGCAAGCGAAGTCGGCGGTCGAGGCGTTCGACGCCACCGAGGCGAACGACCCGGCCGAGCGCGAGGCCGACCGCGTGAGTCAGGCGGTCGACGCGTCGCAGGCGCCGCGCGTCCTCGTGCGGACCACGCCTCGCGTCGCGCGAGAGCAGAGCCCGCTCAAGACGAAGGCGACTTGGACCGAGACGATCCAGGAGGCGATCAACAAGACCCCGCGCGACGGCGCGTGGAAGAACCGGTTGAAGCAGATCTTCGAGGCGCTCACGCCGGGTGAAGCGAAGGTCATCCACGACCGCCTGACGGGCGCGCCCGGGACGGGAGATTTCGGCGCGTTCAAGAGGTCGTTCGCGAACGCGGCGTCGAAGGCGGTTTGGAAAGAGCTGATCGGCGTCCTCGCGGCGAAGTTCGGCGGAGGCGAGCCGGAGCACGCGCCCGGCTCGGACGTGCCGCCGCAGTTCACGGGGCGGCCGAAGTTCTCGACGTACGACGAAGCGCTGCTCGATGCGCTGGAGCACCGGCCCTACCACGGCGAGGCGGACAAGCTGTGGAAGAAGGAGCTGCGCGCGTTCTTCGAGGGGATGG
>JAUHYN010000413.1 GCA_030426505.1 bacterium
GAACGAGTGCGAGTGGTAGAGCGACCCGTGGATGCCGGAGCCGACCGGGGTCATCAGGACGAGCGGCACCTCGAAGGCGCCGTTGCACGACCAGCGGCAGTTCCCGACGAGCTTCAGCAGATCGATCGTGTTGTAGATGTAGTCGACGAACTGGATCTCGGCGACCGCGCGCTGCCCGGCGAGCGCGAGGCCGAACGCGGTGCCGACGATGCCGCGCTCGTCGAGCGGTGAGTTCCAGGTCGTGGTGAGGCCCTGGGTCGCCGTGAAGACGCCGCCGAGCGGAGGGCCGACGTCTTCGCCGAAGATATCGGTGACGCCGAGGCGGGTCTCGCCGACGTGCAGGGCCATTCGAAGGGCTTGTGCGATGTTCGCCATGGCTCAGAGGGCCCTCACGCGAAGGTGTGGTCGTGGATCGTCGACGGATCCGGATCGGGTTCGCTCCGCGCCTGTTCGAGCGCCGCCAGGCCCTCTTCGCGGTACTGCTTCTCGAGAGCGGCGATGTCTTCGGCGGTGTAGAGGCCCTCGGCGACGAGGCGATCGCCGTAGTCCTTCACGCAGTCCGGCTCGTCCTCGACGCGCGCGGCGCCGGATGACGACGAGTGCCCGTGCAAACGCGAGGTGTGGGCCTCGAGGACGAACGGCTTCCGCTCCTCGCGGATGTACGCCATGACTTCGGAGAGCTTCTTGTGCGCCTCGACGGGATCGTTGCCGTTCACGACGTCCCAGCGGATGCCGAAGGGCTCGCCGCGGCGGGCGATGAAGTGGTCGCCGTGGACCTCTTCGAACTTCGTCGAGATGCCGTAGCGGTTGTTCACGACGATGATGAGAATCGGGAGCTCGCGGCCGGGGCGGCTCGACCAGTTGAGGCACGTCGCGAAGTCACCCTCCGCGGAGCCGGCGTCGCCGCCGTTGACGATCGTGATGCCGGTGCCGCCGTGACGCTTCTGCGCGAGCGCGGTGCCCGGCGCGACCGCGTACTGCGTCTCGATCGTTGAGGTGCCGGGGAGGACGTTCCAGGCTTTGACGGCGAAGTGGTTGATGAAGTTGCGGCCGCCGGTGTGCGGGTCGGTGGCCTTGGACGCCATCTGGCGGATCGCGTCGATCATCGGCATCCCCATCGCGGTGAGGATCGCGGACGAGCGGTAGTGCAGGTGCAGGAAGTCGTGGTCGAGGCCTTCGCCCTTCTTCACGAGGAGGCCGAGCGGGACGTTGAACGCTTCTTCGCCGGGGCCGCCGATCCAGAAGAAGCCGTCGGAGGATCGCGTCATCGCGATCAGTCGCTCTTCGAGGACGCGCGACTTCAGCATGAGCGGGAAGACGACTTTGGGGTCGAGAGGTTCGTGTCGACCCCGGTACGGCTCGGGGACAGAGCGTAGCGATCGCGCTTCCACGCCGGTTGCCTAGCAGGGGATCGGGAGCGCGGTCCAGCCGGATCGAAACGAACGCTGCGGTGGGCTGCGGGCGCGTTTCGACGCCGCCTCGCGTTCTTTTCGATATCATCTTTTCGGTAGAATGGGGATCGACGGCGCGATCGGTGTTGTGTAACTTGCGCGCGTAGGGTTCGCGACGTTCGGTCGTGTCACCGAGTCGACCTCGGCGATGGATCCGGCGCGCGGATCGGATCGCCCCTGATGGATCGCACCGACCAGGATCTCGAAGCGCTGGCGGCAGCCGTCGAGCGGATCGGTTTCCTCGAGTGGCGGCTGGACCAGATGGCCGGCCGCCTCGAAGCGGAGCGGGAGGCGGTCAACGCGCAGCGTCGACTGGTCTCGGACGCGGCGCGTCGTGAGGCCGAGGCCTCCGAGCGCATTCGGGCCCTGAACACGCGCCTGGCCGAGGCTCGGGCCGAATCGGCGCGCCTGGCGGATCGCGCGGCGCAGGCGGAGAAGACCCTCCGCGAGGTGGAGCGACGCGGCGGCGGTGGGCCGGACGGCACGCAGCAGCGGGTCGCCGAGGCGTACGCGAAGCTATTGGCGACGCGCCGGAAAGACGACGCCGACGGCGACGCCCTCGCCCGCGCGCAGGAGCGGATCGATCGATTGGAGCGACAGCAGGAGCGGTTCTTCGAGCGGCTCGTGCGTTGGCAGCATGCGTCGGCGCACGGGGATCGCGACGCGATCGATCTCGCGGGGCTGATCGCGGAGCTGCGGAACGAGACGTTGCGGCTGTCCGCGGATCGCACGGCGACGGAGGCGACGAACCGAACGCTGGTGCGCGCGCTCGCGGACGCGGGGATCGAGGCGCCGGAGCCGGCGGCGCGTGCGGTGACCTCTTCGCCGCCGTCGACGCCGCGCTGGTTGGAGGCGCCGCGCGCCCCGTCGGAGCCGGTGGGCCTGACGGCGATGGACGCGCGCGAGGCGCTCGAGCGAATCGAGGGCGCGCTGTCGCGGGCCCAGGCGTCGGCGTGTTTCGAGGCGCTCCTCGACGGCACGGCGGAGCGCGCCGCGGGCGCGGTCGAGGCATTGCTGTCGGCGGCGCACGAAGCGGCGGCGCCGGCGTTGGCGTTCGTGCTGCGGACGTCCGCCGACTTCGAGGTGCGCGACGCGTGCCTGCGCGGGTTGGCGACGGTGCCGGGGCCGGTGGCGGCGCAGGCCTTGTTGGCGACGCGCGCGGACGCGGACTGGCGCATACGCGCGGCGAGCGTGGAGGCGGGGCTGGTGCGCGTGGACGCCGTGGGTGATGCGGGCGGTGCCCGTGAGGCGCGCGGTGCGCACGGCGCGGGTGACCTGCGGAACGTGAACGGCGCGGGGGAACCGCGGAACACGCACCACGATCTGGACGCGCCCGAAGCGCTGCTCGAGGCGGCGCTCGCGGACGCGGACGCGCGGGTGCGGCGGCGCGCGGTGTTGGCGGCGTCGGGGGCGACGACGTTCGACCCGGTCGGCGTGTTGCTCGAAGCGATGGACGACGAGGACGCCGCGACCCGGCGCGCGATCGCCACGGCGATCGGCGCGCGCGGTGACGAGCGCGCGCTGATGACGTTGACGCGCGGACTCTTGGACGAGGACCACGCGGTGCGCGTGGGTGTGGCGCGCGCGTTGTCGCGTCGGTTGGCCGTGTCGCTGAATGGTGTCGCAGACGCCGGCGTAGCGGCGCGGCGGAAGGCGGCGCAGGACGTGAGATCGCAGTTGTGCGCGAGGCTGGCCCCCGAGGTCACGCGCGGCGCGACGGAGAACAGGAGCACTCCATGGAGCAGGTGACGTACCCGAAGAAGCGAATGGCGGAGCTGTTGGCGATGACCGTCGACGAGCTCGATACGCTCGAGCGGGTCGGCGTGCTATCGGAGCTCGGCGGGCCCCGCGAACAGTACCCGCTCGGTGAGCTGTCGAGGTACCGCGCGCGGTTGGCGCGCCAGCCGAAGCGCGAGCCGCTGAGGACGCAGCTGTTCCTGAACTTCAAGGGCGGCACGGGGAAGACGTCGCTGTCGGTGTCGTACGCGCAGCGGCTCGCGGAGATGGGGCACAAGGTCTTGCTGATCGACCTCGACTCGCAGGGGCACGCGACGAAGTGCCTCGGCTACGAGGGCGAGGACCAGGACGCGACGCTCTTCGAGGCGCTCGTGAAGAAGCAGCCGATGGCCGAGATCCGGATCGAGACCGAGATCCCGGAGCTGCACTTGATCCCGTCGAACCTCCGAATGGCGACGGTGGACCTGTCGCTGATGCCGATGTCGAACCGGGAGAATCGTTTGAAGCGATCGCTCGCGGCGGTGCAGGACGAGTACGAGTACGTGGTGCTCGACGCGCCGCCCTCCTTCGGGCTGTTGAACCTGAACGCGATCGTGGCGTCCGATGATCTCATCGTGCCGGTGCTCCCGGACTTCCTCTCGTTCCACGGGTTGAAGCTGTTGTTCGAGACGCTCGACGACATCGCGGAGGATCTCGATCACCGGCTCGATCGCGTGTTCATCGTGATCAACCAGTTCAACCCGACCACGAAGATCGCGCGCGCCGCGCGGGACGCGCTCGCCGAGCACTATCCGGAGTACCTGTTGCCGGACGTGGTCCGGCAATGCACGACGTTCGCGCAGGCATCGAGCGAGGGCACGCCGATCTTCTTGTTCGACCCGTCGAGCAAGGGCGCCGCCGACATCCAGACCATGATCGACGCGATCCACGGGCCGCCCCTCGAGGCGGTCGTCGCGCCGCCCTCCCAGGAGGCCGTGGTGGCCACGGAGCAGATCTCATGAAGTCCGCGTTTTCGAAGAACGTCTCCAAGAAGAAGCCGCGCACGCGGCTGGGCACGATGCTGGCGGAGCTGCCGGAGACCGACGAGGTCCCGTCGGAGCTGCCGGCGCCGGCGAAGAAGGCAAAGGCCAAGGCGGAGGCCGTGGAGGTGCCGGAGCCGGTGGACGAGGCGAGCGTGGCGGGGGACGCGGGTGCCCGGAGCGGCGGGGACGCGAATCCGCAGCGCGGCGATGACGCGAATATGCAGAGCGGCGGGAACGCGGCTACGCAGCGCGCGGAGAACGCGGTTACGCAGCGCACGGAGAACGCGGTTATGCAGAGCGCGGAGAACGCGGTTGCGCCGACCGGCGGTAGCGCGAATCTGGCGCGCGGCGATAACGCCGTGGCGCAGAGCGGCGGTAACGCGGCTACGCAGCGCGCGGCGAACGCGGTTCCGCCGAACGGCGGTAACGCGGTTTCTCAGGGCGGTGAGAGCGCGGTTACGCGCAGCCCGCAGAACGCCGTTGCCGAAGCCGGCGATCACGCCGCGACGCCGAGCCCGCAGAACGGCGTTACGCAGGCACGTGATAACGCCGTTACGCACAGTCCTCAGAACGCGGCGGGGACGCCGGGCCGCGATAACGCCGCGGCAGGACGAAGCGATGCCGCGGCGCCGGAACGCGCGAGCGGGGCACAGAACGGCGACGCTTCGGCGATCCACGCCGAAGGAAGCGCCGCTCCTTCGCGCAGCGACGTCGCGTATACGCCGGCGTCGGAGAACGGTTCGCTCCGCGGTGCGCAGCACGCGGCGGCGTCGCTCGGCGATCACGGGACTGCGCCGGGGACGTCGAGCGCGACGCAGAACCGTGGCTCGGGCTCGGGCATGGGCTCGGGCTCGGGCATGGGCTCGTTGGGGGGTGGCGACGAAACCGGTTCGACGGCGGCTGTGCCCAACACCAAGGCCCGGCGGCCGCTCCTCGAGGTCCCCGCGGCGGAGGTCGTTCAGTCCGGGCGCGCCCGGATCGACGCGCTCCGGGCGCGGCTCGCGGTGGCGGCGAAGCGCACCGAGGAGCCGGCGCCGGCGCCGGCCGCGACGGCGAGTCGGGTGCGCCAGACGGTCGCTTCGCTACGCGAGGCGCTCGAGGCGGCGCAGGCGGACAAGCGCGCGCTCGCGGAGAAGCTCGCGGAGCGCGACCGGCGCGTCGCGGAGCTCACGCAGCAGCTCGAGAAGGAGCAGAAGGCTCGCGAGGCGGCGACGGCGCTCGCCGAGGAGCGGCAGTCGGTCGCCGACGAGTTGATCGAGGAGTCGGAGGCGCTCGCCGAGGAGCGCGACCGCGTGCTCGATCGGATCTCCGAGCTCACCGAGCTCGACCAGCGACAGCGCGAGCTGCTCGGCGCGCTCGAATCGGAGCTCGAGAAGAAGGACGACGCGCTCGCCACGTCGCGCGCCTCCGCCGCGGATCTCAAGGACGCGCTCGAGGCCACCACCGCCGAGCTCCAGCTCGCCGAGGGCCGCCTCGCGGACCTCAGCGCCGCGCGCGACCAACTCCAGCGCGACCTCGACGCGATGAACGCCGAGCTCCTCCGCGCCTCCACGGCCCGCGACGCGCTGATGGAGATCCAGCGCCTCGTCGACGGCGTCTGAGAGCGCGCGCAATCCGCGAGCCCTCGCACCGCCTCTTCGGAGGCGGCACCCCGGACCCACCGAGACCTCAGGCCTCCGCCGCGTCGAGCTCCGCCTCTTCCCGATCGTTGAACGTCTCGAACCCGCTCCCCTCCCAGTTGAGCAGGCCCTTCTCGATCGCCACCACGTTCGGCTGCCCGATGCGCCCCGCCGCCTCCGCCGAGATCTCCCCGGTGCGGCACACGAGCACGATCAACGACCGCGGATCCGCCTCGGCGATCGCGGCGTCGAGGTCGGCTTCGGCCACGGCGCGCGCGCGGCGCAGGTGACTCCGCGAGACGTCGCGGGGGTCACGCAGATCGAACACGGTGATCGGCGCGCCGCGCTGGAGGAGCGCCGCGAGCTCTTCGGGCGCGATCGTCGGCGCGCGCAGGCCCGCGACGTTCGACTCGATCAACTCGACCAACGCCTCCTTCGGCTGCGCGCCCTGCACCGCCTTCACCGGCTGCCCCTGATCCATCAGCACCATCGTCGGGATGGAGCGGATGCCGAACATCTGCGCGGTGCGCGGCGACGCGTCCACGTCGAGCTTCCCGATCACGAGCTTGCCCGCGTACGTCTCGGAGAGCTCCTCGAGGATCGGCGCGACCGCGCGGCATGGCGCGCACCACGTGGCCCAGAAGTCGATCAGGACCGGGAGCTCGGACTGGAGCACCGCGGTCTCGAAGTTGGCGTCGGTGATCTCTACGGTCGGCACGACTCGTGATCCGTGGCCGTTTTCCGGCGCAGGGGCAAGAGGGATCTCGACCGCCCCACCCCGCTCCATTCAAGCGAACGCCCGCCGAGCCCGCGCGTCCTCCCCTCCCGGCCCCCGCCGAATCGTGTTCGAGTCCACGGCGTGACCCGCTGGACGCTCGCCCCGCTCCTCCTCCCCCTCGTGGCCTGCGGAACCCCCCAACTCGTGACGCGCGCGCCGGTCGTGGCGTCGACCTTGATTCGCAACGTGGACGTCCTCGACGTCGTGAAGGGCGAGATCGTCCGCGACCGCGACGTCCGCCTCGAAGGCGATCGAATCGTCTCCGTCGAACCCGCCGGTGATCACGCCCCCGCCGAGCGCGTGATCGACGGCCGCGGCGCCACGCTCGTACCGGGCCTCGTCGACATGCACGGGCACACCGGCAGCGACGCCGAGCCGCCCTGGGACGCGGGCCTCCCGAACCCCGAGATCAACCTCCACCGCTACCTGTTCTGCGGCGTGACCCACGTGCTCGACCCCGGCGGCATGACCGACCTCGTCTTCGACCGCCGCGCCGACACCCGCACCGGCGAGCTCCTCGGTCCGCACCTCTTCGTCGCGGGCCCGATGTTCACGGCGCCCGGCGGTCACCCGGTGCCCTTCTTCGAAGCGAACCTCTCGAGCCTGA
>JAUHYN010000414.1 GCA_030426505.1 bacterium
CGACCCGCCGTTGAACCCGCAGACCCACTGCAAGAAGGAGTCGGTCATCGGCATCACGCTGTGCGAGGGCAACAAGAAGAAGGTCATCAACCTGCTGCTCGGCGCGATCGTGGTCGCTGGCGTGCTCGCCGGGATGGCGGTCATCGCGGTGCTGCGCGCGATGCGCTACCGCAAGGACCTCACCCGCCTCACGGCGCAGTTCCAGCAGCACAGGAAGTAATCGATGGTCTCGCCGGGCCTCGGCAGCACCGCGAATCTGTTCTATCCGCTCAATCCGCGGAACACGATGCTCCTCGCGACGATCTTCACGCAGGGGGGCCAAGAAGATCTCCCGCTCCTCGAGCTGCTCGGTGACGACGACGCGTTCCTGATCCAAGACCGCGCCGAGGCGCTGCTCGAGCTCGACGGCGATCAGCGCGTCGCCGCCGTGGTGCGGGAGATGCGTCGCCTGATCCAGTTCGCCGGGCTCGCAGGGCTCGAGCAGATCGATCCGTCGTGGCTGCTCAACGCGGTGAAGGGCGAGCAGCCGCTCACGATCGGGATCATCCTCGCGCAGCTGTCGGCGGGCGCGCGGAGCCGAATCCTCGCGCAGCTCCCGACGAAGGTGCGGCAGAAGGTGCCGAGCAAGGAAGACCTGAAGGGCACGCGCCTCGAGGTGATGCGGCTCGTGCGGCAGAAGTTCGAGTCGAAGTTCGCGTCGATGCCTCAGCCGCCGAGCGAGCCCACGAACTTCTACTTCAAGGACATCGCGCTGTTCGATGCGCGTGAGCTCGTGCAGCTCGTCCGCGCGCTCGGGATCGAGCAGCTCGCGGCGGCGTTCTCTACGATGGGGCGTCGCTCGCTCGCGGAGCTCGGGACGAAGCTCACGCGGCAGGCGTCCGAAGAGCTCATGGCGGCGGTCAAGGAGACCGAGGAGCGCGACGCCATGCACATGAACGACGCGAACGCGTTCCTGTCGCGCATGGTGCTCGGGTTGAAGGCGGAGCCGCGCCCCGACACGCCCGACGCCCAGGAGCGCTACCAGCGAGAGCTCTTCCAGAAGGCCGGGCTGTTCCGGTTGGCGATGGCGTGTCGCGCGGAGCGGCCGCACTTCGTCCAGCAGCTCGCGCAGCGCATCCCACGGATGCACGGGCAGCTACTGAAGAACTACGTGTACCGCCTCAACGAGAACGACGATCTCGACGAGGCGAGGCTGCGGCGTCTGCAGGACCTCGTGTTGTTGCGTGTGGAGCGGCTCGCAGCGCGCGGGAAGATCAATCCGAAGTACCTGAAGTTCGCGTTCTGTTTCTGGGGCGACGAAGAGGCGGGCGAAGAAGCGGCCGAGGGCGAGTACGCCGAGGAGTAGCGGGCTACTCGCTGACGATGCCTTCCTCGTTCACGAAGAACCCGAAGCCCGGCTCCGTCCCCGTGCCGGGTGTGTCCACGCGTGTGTCGAGCAAGACGCCGTTGGCGTAGACGACGAGATCGGTGACGGCGCCGGTCGGGTTCTTCGGGCAGGCGTTGGCGTCGCTGACGCGGATCTTCCGCACACCCACGGGGACGTCGTCGAAGGTCGCGACCCACAGCGCGTCGCCGCGGACCGAGAGGGGGTACGCGTCGTAGTCGTTCCAGGACGTGTGGATGTGCGTGGGCCCGACGAGCGAGGCGCAGTCGCGGTAGTTCGTGATGATGTCGGGGTTGCGGGTCGTGGTCGCGCGGTACTCGAATTCGACGCGCACCAAGACTTCGGGTTCGTTGCGCAGCATCGGCGGAGGGACCGGTGTCCGCGGGGGGACGTCGTCCCCGCAGGACGTCGTGAGGAGGAGGAGCGCTGCGCATCGCCACCGCATCGTGGTCGAGGTTACCGCGGCGGGCTCGAGGTCACGATGCGGTAGACATCCGACATCGTCCCTGAACCGCTCTGAGTCACACACCGAGAAAGACCTAGGATCATCGCATCGATGACTCGAAGTCCACGTTTCACATCGAGCCAGAGGTGTCGGGATGTCGACAGCGCGTCCGTTACGTCACATATTCGCAAACGATTTCGAGCGCTCGTTTCCGGGGTTAGGGAACCGGTCGAGCGCGAGGGAGCGTCGCGTCGAGGAGGCGCGGCGTCAGCGGCACCTTGGATCTATCGCGCGCACAGGGACGCTTTGCGTTGGTCACCCGAGCCGGTGTGGTCGTATCGATCAGTCCGCCGGCGTCGGCGCGCCTCGAGGAAGTTCGTATCCTCGTGGATACCGCGCAGGGTGCGCGGTTCCCTGAAGACCTCTGGCGCGAACTGATCCGCAGTCGACAGAACGCGACTGTGGACTGGCTCACGTCATCGGGGCCCATCGCGTTCTCGCAGTTCGTGTACGACGAAGATCACGTCCTGGTCGTCGTGGACCCGCCGGGTGCGGATCTCTCGGCGTCGGCGCAGATCTACCAGAGCACGCAGGCGCTGTTCGCGCGCATCGTGTCGAGCGCAGCGCATGACATGCGTTCGCCGCTGTCGACGCTCACGTTCAACGTCGGCGTGTTGCGCAATCGCTTCAAGGAGCTGCGACCCGGTGAGATCGAGGATCTGCTCGACGAGATCGCGACCTCGTGTGAGCTGCAGCAGCGGTCGGTCGACGCGATCGTTCGATCCGCTTCGGCGACCGACGTCGTCGACATACCGCTCGCCGGTTTGCTCGATCGCGTAGGCGAGATCCTGCGGCCGCTGTTCCGCGGCGACCACAACCAGCTGCGCATCGACGTCGACCCGGCGATCACGGTGCGCGGCACGCCGCTGACCGTCGAACACATCTTCATCAACCTCTTCTCGAACGCGGTCCACAGCACGGAGGCGCCGGTGACGATCCGAGTGAAGACCGACGGTCGCACGCAGCTCGCGGACGGCGATGTTCACCGCATCCTCGTCGCGGACGACGGGCCGGGGATCGATCAGCAGACCCGGACCCGGATCTTCGATCCGTTCTTCTCCACGAAGGTGGACGGTATGGGGATGGGGCTCGGTCTCGCGCGTCAGGCCGCGCGGCAGCTCGGCGGTGATCTTCGCCTGCGCGAGACCCAACAGAAGGGCACGTGTTTCGAGGTGCGACTACTGAGCGGCGCGGACCGCTTGTTGCTGCTGGAGGACGCGGCGCTATGAACATCTTGGTCGTAGACGACGACGCGAGGCTGTGTCGCGCGGTGGTAGACGAGCTGACGCGGCTCGGGCACGAGGCGACGCCGGCGTACTCGGCGAAGAGCGCGCTGGAGATCCTCTTCTCCGAGAACATCGACATCCTCGTCACCGATCTCCGGATGTCCGGTAAGGACGGCATCGAGCTGATCGATCTCGCGCGGGGCGCGTCGCCGCAGACGCGCACGTTGTTGATGAGCGCGTACGCGACCGCGCAGGACTACAAGTCGGCGATCGCGATGGGCGCGGTCGACGTCCTCACGAAGCCGTTCACGCCGAAGGATCTCGAGCAGGCGATCCAGAAGGCGACCGACTGCCTCGACGGCTACCACGGCAACATCCACGGGCTGACGCTCCCCGACATTCTCCAGGCCTTCGCGCTCGCGCGGAGCTCGATCACCGTCCACGTCGGCACCCACGGCCTCGTCCACGTGCTGCGCGGCGACGTCGTCCACGCCGAGGTCGGGGACCTCGTGGGTCTCGATGCGCTGCGGGAGATCCTCAACGGGCGGAGCGGGCGCGTTCACACTTCGCCGTCGCGTGACGGCGTGCCGCACACGATCGAGGGGCGCCTCGATCACCTCCTCATCGCGCTACAGACCGAGGCCGAGACGCCGAATCCGCCCTCGTCGTCGTCGCCCGGCGTGCCGGCGGCGCCGACGCGCCCGAGCGCCGCGGCCCCCGCGCCGGCGAGCGCACCGACGCGTCCGACCAGCGCGCCGAACCCGGCGGCGGCGACACCGCGCCCGACGAGCGCGCCGAACCCAGGGGCGGCGGCACCGCGCCCGACCAGCGCGCCGAACCCGGCGGCGGCGGCACCGCGCCCGACCAGCGCGCCGAACCCGGCGGCGGCAGTCGCACGTCCGAGCTCCGCGCCCGCGGCGGGTGCGCCGCCCGCGCTCCCGCCCAAGCCGCTCGGACCGAACGGGGTGCGCCCGCTGGCGCCGCCGGTCGATCCCGCGGACACCGCCTCGACCGTCGTCGAGCGGGTGGAGGCCACGAACGTCGATCCCGCCGAGCCGTTCTTCGCGTCGAAGTCCGACGCCGAAGTGATGACGCCGGTGCCCGAAGAGAAGAAGCGGCGCGGCGCGTTCCTGTGGATCGCGGTCGCGGCCGCGTTGCTCCTCGGCGTGTTCCTGATGTGGCCCGACCCGGAGCCCGTCGCGTTCGAACCGAACGACGTCGCCGCCGAGGCTCCGAAGCTCGAGCCGGCCCCGTCCCCGGAGCCCGCGAAGGTCACTGCGGCGCTCGACGCGCCGGTCGACGACGCCGCGCCCGATCTCGACGACGAGGACTCCACCGACGACGAGACCGTCGAGCCCGGCGCCGCGGACAGCGCAGATCGCCCGAAGAAAAAGCGCCGGCGTCGACGACGGGTGACGCGCGCCTCCGCGACCGAAGACACGACGGACGGGGACGAGGACGACGATACGCCCGAGCCCGAGCCGGAGCCCGTCGCGCCCGAACCCGAACCCCCGGTGGCGACCACGCCCCCGCCGTCCCTCCCGATCATTCAAGACGACAAGCCCCGCTTGGACGTGCTCGACGACGAGAAGCCCCGCATCGGGACGATCGGCGACGAGCGCCCGAACGTCGGCACCCTCGAGGACTGAAGAAGACAACCATGCGGCACAAGATGTTCGAACTCTTACTCACGTTGGCCGTCGCGGCCGTCGTGCCCGCGACCGCGCGGGCGCAAGACGACACCGCGTCGAAGGTCGAGGCGCTCTACGCGGAGGGCGTCGCGCTCTACCGCGCGCAGAAGTACACCGCGGCGGTCGAGCGCTTCGAAGAAGCGTACCGGCTGTTCCCGGAGCCCAATCTCCAGTTCAACATCGGCAAGGCGAAGGAAGCGGCCGGGGACATCGACGGCGCGATGGCGGCGTACGAGAAGTGCGCCTCGTCGAAGGACGCCACCGCGTCCACGCGGACGAAGGCGACCGAGCGTATGACGATGCTGCGGACCGCGAAGATGAAGAGTCGGGTCGCGCCGTCGGAGTCCGATCTCGCGCCGACCAGCGGCGCCGCCGCGACGCCGACCGTGCGCGCGACGACGAACCCGAGGGAGCCGGAGGGCCCCGGCGTCCTGCCCTGGATCGTCGGGGGCGTCGGCGTGGCCCTCGTGGGCGTGGGCGCGGTCTTCTTCGGGCTCGGCGCGTCCGACCACGGGAAGATCTCGGACGCGAAGTCGAACGCGACGAACGGCGTCGCTTCGCTCACGTACATCGAGGCCCAAGAGCTCGCCGACTCCGGTGAGTCCAAGAAGACGATCGGGACGGGCCTGGTGATCGGCGGCGTCGCCGCGCTCGCCGGTGCCGCGGTCCTGATGGCAATCGGGGGCGACGACAGCCAGGACGTCGCCGTCTCCATCGCGCCCGGCACCGACGGCGGTGCGCTGGTCGTGGGAGGTCGCTTCTGATGATTCGCCGCGAGACTTTCACCGGCGCCGCGGGCGCCGCGTTCCTCCTCTCCTCGCTCGCTTCGTGTTCCGCGCCGTCGCTCGACGACGTGCTCTTCAGCTGCGCGTCGCAGTCCGACTGCCCGGCTGACTTCGTGTGCAGCACCCGACAGGGCGCGTGCGTGCGGCCGGTCAGCGACGAGCCGGGCGTGAGCGCGAACCGGATCGTGGTCGGCATGACCGGCCCGCTCACCACCGGGCCGTCCGGGCTCGGCGCGCCGATGAAGGAAGGCATCGAGGCCTACTTCGCGTACGTGAACGCGCAGGGCGGCGTCGACGGTCGACAGATCGAGCTCGAAGCGCTCGATGACGGTGACGACCCGGCCACCGCGCGCAGCAACCTCGACACGCTGAAGAGCGGCGAGGGTGTGCTCGCCTTCGTCGGCGGCGTCGGCACGAACACCTCCGGCGTCCTCGCCGAGGTCGCGAACAGCGATCAGCGCATCCTGTTCGGCGCGCTCTCCGGCGACACCACGCTCCGTCGCGATCCGCCCGACCGCTACGTGTTCAACGTGCGCGCGTCGGTCGAAGACGAGATGACCCGCGGTGTCGGCTTCGTGACGACCGTGCGCAACCCGCCGGTGCCCGCCGCCAACGTCGGCGTGTTCGCGGAGTCGGCCGGCACCGACGGCACCCCGACGGCGTTCGGCCAGTCGGGCTTCGACGCGGTGTCCGCGGCGCTGCGCACGTTCGGGGGCGTCGAGGCCGCCGACGTCGCGATCGGCACGTACATGCGCGGGACGACCAACGTCGATCCTGCGGTCGGGACGATGCTCAAGTGGCTCGGCAACGGAGAGCGCGTCCGCTCCGCGAACGGCAACATCGTCGCGTCGATCTTCCTCACGGCGCACGCGCGCCCCGCGGCGGCGTTCGTCCGCGAGCTGCTCGATGAGCTCTTCCGCATCAAGCGCGGCACGTCGCCGGGGCTCGAGTACGACCTGACGTCGCAGGAGGTCAGCGAGATCCTCAACGTCGACGAGATCGTGTTCGTGGCGTTCTCGGCGAGTGGCCCCGACGAGCTCTCCGACGAGCTCGAGAGCTTCGGAACCTACCAGACCCTCGCGGGCGACAAGCGCTTCTGCGAGTCGGTGCTCATCACGCAGGTCGTCCCGGACTTCTCGTCCAACGCGACGGGCCTCATCGAGTACCGCGATCACCTGCGCGCGTTCGATCCGAACCTGCGCCCCGGATTCGTGAGCCTCGAGGGCTACGTGGTCGCGCGCCTGTTCGTGGAGGGCCTCCTCCGCAACGGGCCGGCGCTCGCGACCGAGTATCTGATCGACACGTTCGAGTCGATGAACGACATCGACATCGGCATCGGCACGACCTACGCGTTCAGCGCGAGTCAGCGCCAGGCGACCGACAAGATCTGGGCGACCCAACTCGACGACGCCTGCACCCCCGAGCCGTTCGATCTCGGTGAGCCCGGCAACCCGATGCCGCCGCCGATGGAGACCTGCGAGGGCGGCGTCTGCATCCTCACCGGCACGCTCACCGAAGACATGACGCTCACCGCCGACCAGCGCTGGCTCCTCCGCGGCACGGTCTTCGTCGGTAATGGCGTGGACGAGACCACGCTGAC
>JAUHYN010000415.1 GCA_030426505.1 bacterium
GGTGCAGCGCATCATCCTCACGCGGCCCGCGGTCGAGGCAGGGGAGCGGCTGGGCTTCCTCCCCGGCGACCTGATGGCCAAGATCGATCCGTACCTGAGGCCGCTCTACGACGCCCTGTACGACATGGTCGACCCGGAGGGGGCTGCCCGGCTCGTCGAGCGCGGCACCGTCGAGGTCGCACCGCTGGCGTTCATGCGCGGCCGAACGCTGAACAACAGCTTCATCATCCTCGACGAGGCACAGAACACCACGCCCGAACAGATGAAGATGTTCCTCACCCGCATCGGGTTCGGCTCGAAGGTGGTCGTCACCGGCGACGCCACCCAGGTCGACGTCCCCGACGGCCGCTCGGGGGTCAAGGGCCTCGAGCGAATCCTCGGTGGCATCGACCAACTCGCGTTCGTCCACCTGACCGCGGCCGACGTCGTCCGGCATCAGATCGTCGCCGACATCGTCGCCGCGTACGAGCGCGAGCCGGCGACCAAACATCCCAGACCACCGTCGCGAACCGCGACCTCGAACACCCCGGGGAGGACGTCGGCCGATGGCTGACCCTGTGAGTCCCACCGGCATCGATGTCCACAGCCAGGTCGAGGTGATCGTCGACGATCAACAGACCGACGTGGAGATCGATGCCCACAGATGGGCGGCGCTGGCCGCCGCCACCTTGCGCTCGGAGGGTGCAGAAGGCGAGCTGACGCTCACGTTCGTCGACCGCGACGACCGCGGCGCGACGCTCCTCCGCGACGCCGCGGGTGACGTGCGGATCGACGGCACGATCGAGGTCCCGTTCGTGGTGATGATCCCGAAGTCGGTCCGCGACGGCACCACGCTCGCGCGCGTACTCTGCTACGGCCACGGCTTCTTCGGCCAGCGGAGCGAAGCGCTCCAGGGCCCACCGCAAGCGATCGCCGATGCGCTCGGCGCCGTGGTGTTCGCGATCGATTGGCAGGGCATGTCGATGCGCGACGTCACCCAGATCGTCGACGACCTCGTGGGCGAGCCGTACGACGCGACGCACTTCACCGACCGCGTCCACCAGGGCGTGCTCAACTGGATCGCGTTCACGGCGGCGATCCGGGGGCCGCTCGCGGAGCAGCCGGAGCTGAGGCGCGCGGACGGCGCGGCGCTCTACGATCCGACGCAGCTGTCGTTCCTCGGGATCAGCCAGGGCCACATCCTCGGCGGCGTGATGTCGGCGGTGAACCCGGACCTCGATCGCATCGCGCTCACCGTCGGCGGCGCGGGGCTCGTCCACATGATGGCGCGGTCGAAGCCGTTCGAGCCGTTCCTCGAGTTGATGGCGTTGGCGATCACGGATCCGCTGGAGCGCCTCACGTACCTCGCGACGATGCAGCGTCGGCTCGACGTGATCGACCCGGCGACGTACGCGACTCACCTGGTCGAGGCGCCGCTCCCTGGCGCGGTCCCGGACCGCAAGGTGCTCATGCAGGTCGGTGTGGCGGACACCTCGGTCCCGGACGTGACCGGCTACCTCCACGCCCGGTTGATGGGCGCGCAGGTGACCACGCCTTCGGCGGTCGACGTGTTCGGCCTCGAGCCGTTCGCGGGCGGGGACGCGGCGCTCACGATCTTCGACTTCGGCGCGGACCGGTCGTTCATGCGCACGCCGAAGGCGGCGCTCGCCAAGAACGAGGTGCATGAAGGTGTGCGACGATTGCCGGTCGCCATCGACCAGCTCGACGCGTTCCTCCGCGCGGGGGGCACCCTCGGCCACCCCTGCGACGGCGCGTGCGATCCCGACTGAGCCTCGATTGCGTCGCGGCGGCGCCTCGGTTAGCTACGCGCCGTGACCGTCGAGATCCCGATCTCCGAGATGAGCTTCCCCACGCGCATGGTCGTGGGCCCCGGTGCGCTCGCGCGCCTGCCGAACGAGATGGAGAAGCTCGGCACGAAGCGCGCGTTGATCGTCGCCGACAAGGGCATCAAGGCGGCGGGGATCGTCGAGCGCGTCGAGCGCGTGATCGCCGAGGGCGGCCTCGCGGGCGCGGTGTATCTCGGCGTGTCGAAGAACCCGATCGAGCGCGACGTGCTCGAGGGCGTGGAGACGTTCCGGCGCGTGGAGGCGGACGTGGTGATCGGCCTCGGCGGCGGTGCGCCGATGGACGTCGCGAAGACGATCGCGCTGAAGGCCACGCACGAGCTCCCGCTGATCGAGTACGACGATCTGATCGGCGGTGACCGGAAGATCCACGGCAACATGCCGCCGGTCATCGCGATCCCCACCACGGCGGGGACGGGCAGCGAGGTTGGTCGCGCGAGCGTCATCTGCCTCGGCGACGACGGGCACAAGGTCGTCATCTTCAGCCCGCACATGCTCCCGAACGTCGCGCTGTGCGACGCGGAGCTGACGGTCGGCCTCCCCGCGCACGTCACGGCGGCGACCGGGATGGACGCGCTGACCCACGCGCTCGAGGCGTACGTCTCGAACGGCAACCACCCGTTCGCCGACATGATGGCGCTCGGCGCGCTGACGCGGATCGGTCGCTACCTGGTGCGCGCGGTGCGCGACGGCTCGGACATCAAGGCGCGCCACGAGATGATGCTCGCGTCCTCGATGGCGGCGATCTCGTTCCAGAAGGGCCTGGGCGCCTGTCACGCGCTCGCGCACCCGCTGTCGGCGGTCGCCGACCTGCACCACGGCCTCGCCAACGCGATCATGTTGCCGCACGTCATCGAGTACAACTTGGACGCGGCGCCGGAAGCCTACGCGATCGCCGCGCAGGCCCTCGGCGACAACGTGAGCGGCACCCTCGCCCTCCGCGCCCGCGGCTGCTTCAACATGGTCTGGTCGATCCTCGAGGCGATCGGCTCCCCACGCCGCCTCGCGCCCCTCGGCGTGAAGAAGAAGATGATCCCGACCATGGTCGAGCAGGCCGTGGTCGACGCCGCCGCCGCCGGCAACCCGAAGAAGCTGACGCCGGAGGCGGCAAAGGCGCTGTACGAGCGCGCGATGTAGATCAGGCGAGGTTCGGCCGATTCAGCAACACGGTACGGAGCCGATCCTCCGACTGCGCACGCGCCGCCTCCGAGGCCTGCACCTCCGTCCGCGCCAGCTCCGCTTCTTGCCGCTCGAGCTGTGCCTTCGTGCCGGCCTCGTCCGCCGCGCCGTCCGGACCGAGCGCGACCTGGACGCCCACTGTGAGCCCCGCGGCGCCCGACTGGATATGCGATGCGAGGCCTTCCGGCGCATCGAACGGGAGGTACGGCACGACCGCGCCGGCGCTCGCTCCGGCCACGCCGATCCCCGCGACGATCACGCCCGCGAGCTGCGAGCGCTCAGCGGCGTCGTACCGCGCATCGATGGCGGCTTCGGCCGAGGCGAGGGCCTCAGCCTCGGTGGCCGCGCGCTCTTCTCGACCGTCCGTCGTCTCCGACTCGGCGAGGTGCATCCGCGCCTCGAGGACGCGTCGAATCACTGCGTAGTTCATCGTCGACTCCGATCAGGCCCGCGAGGGCCGGTTCAGCTGCTGGAGCAGCGCTTGGTAGAGACCGGCGAGGCGGCCTTCGGCCTCGGCCTCACCAGCGCGCATCGGCTTCGGCGCCCACGCACCCGACGCGATCGCGTCGGCGAGTGCCTTCGCCATCGCGCGCGGCTGATCGAAGTCGTTGGCGAGCTGGTTCGCGAGGTGCGTCGCCATGCGCTCGGGGACCGACGGGTCCACCGCGTCGAACCCGAAGCGCTGCAACGCCTCGGCGTTGGAAGCGGCCGATTGCATGTCATCCATCGCCTGTCGGCGCTCGGACTCGCCCGGGGCGTCGACGTTCTGCGCGGCCCACGACACCGCGACACCTGCCGCCTGTGTGAGCGGCGTCAGCCGTTGCTGGAGGAGGTCCATCTTCCGCGCCTCCTTCGCCCGCACGGCGTGCTCCGCGAACGCGGTCATCGCGTCCTGCTTGCGGGACCGGTTGGCCCGCGTGGCGTCCACGAGCTCACTCGCGATCAGCGCCTCGAGTCGTTCTGCTGAAACCTTCATTTCATTCGTCCTCTCACGCGCGCCCCGGGCTCAGGCTGCGGGCCATCGCGATCTGTGCGTCATACGAGCGGCGGTGCTCCCGGCGCGCCGCGTCCATGCGCTGTTGGTATTCGCGGGCGTCGCGCCCGTGGCGATCGGCCTCGAGCTTGGCGCGATCCGCGTCGCGGCGATCTTCTGCGCCGTCGTCCGCCATCGCGCCCCCGAAAGAGGCTGCGGACTGCAGGACGCCTCCGATGGAGCCGCTCACCCGGGCGGCCGTGTCCCAAGACTCGGCCAAGGCGTCGGCGCCGTTGCCGAGCTTGGTCGCCATGCTGGTCGCGTCGACCGCCGTCTCCGCCGCGTTCAGCGCGGTGTCGAGCTGCGCGACGTTGGCCCCGAGTCCGACGACTGCGGTCGCGCCCGACACGATCGAGCCGACCTTGCCCCACGTCGACTTGCTCGCGATCGCGGCGTCCCCGTCGACGCGTCTCGCGTGAGCCCGGCGCTGCATTCGAACGGACTCACCCGACGCCTCGAAGCGCCTCTGGCTGCTCTCGGTGACGCCTGCCTTCCGCATCTGCGTCATGCCGTTCTGCGCGCGCAGTACCGCCGCGCTCCCCTTCGCGCTCCGCGTGTCGCCCTCGACGATCTCCATCGAGTCGACGACGCGGTCCATGCGTTGGTCGGCCTCGTACCTGAGCTCGGCGGCGATCGATTGCGCGAGGTCGACGCTGCGCTGCAGGTCCTCCGCGTGGATCTCCATCGCCTCCGCGTTGCGGTACTTCTCCTGCACGCCCGCATCCGTGATGAACGCCGACGCGACCCCGAGGCCCGCACTCGCGACGCTCAGCACCGAGTTCGTCACCGCGACACCCGTCGTCGCGGCCGTGATCCCGCTGGTCGCCGCGGACGATCCGCCGAGCGTCACCAAGGTCGCCGCGACTTCGAGCCACGCCGCGCCGAAGTCGAGCCACGTGCGCATCTTCTCGTTCTTCCACTGCTCGTCGCCCGCGGCCTGACGCAGCGCGAGCGCTTGTTCGCGGAGCTGCTGCATCTGCGCCTGCAGGTCGCTGACGCCTTCGACCGCCGCGTTCGCCTCGAGCTCGACCGCCGTGGCTTGCGCGACCTGCGCCGCGCGGACCCCCGCCGGCACGTGTGCCGACATCACCTGCGTGGACTGCGCGCCGCGCACCGCGGCCATATGCGCGTCGACCAGGCGGGTCTGTTCCTCGAGCGTCTGCTTCAGCTGTTGCTTCGCGCGGCGTCGATCCGCGTCGTTCGAGGCGCGGTCGTCCGTCGCGCCGCCGAGCTTCGCCTCGAGCGCGAGGATCTGCTCGTCGATCGCGTCGAGTGACTTGCGCAGGTCGTTCGCGTCCCCGGCTTTGTGCAGCACCGCCAAGTTGTGAGTGGCGTCGACGACCTTGCCCACGCTCAGGGTGGTGAGGCCCCAGCGGACCGTTTCACCCGCAATCGTGGGGAGCGCGGCACCGAGCGTCGAAGCGAATGCGACCAGCTGACCGCCGAACGCCACGCCGAACCCGATGCCGAGCCCCGTCGCCAACTCCGGCGACACCAGGCCGACCGCGTCCTCGGCGAGGCCTTTGACGTCGCCGACCAACTGCGCGACGCCGGAGATCATCCCGCCCAGCGCGGAGCTGAACGGGTTCTTCGACATCGCGGCGTCGAGTGCGGTCTCGACGTGGTTGGCTTCGACCTCGATGCGTTGACGCTTCTTCCTGGCGAGTTCCGCCTTCGCGTCGGCTTGGTCGGAGCCGCCGCTCTTCTTCTCTCGCTCCGCTTGGAGTTTGATCATGTGGATCTGCGCGAGGTTGAGGCGCGCGCCGCTCGAGGTGCTCATGGTGTCTCCCTTCCTTCGCCTCACGCCCAGCCGAACGCGGCCTGATCGAGCTTCTGGAGTTCGGTCTGGATGCCGTCGACGACCGAGTTGGAGTCGTCGAACGACTCGGTGACGTCGCGGACGTCCTGCTGCAGCTCGGCGAGCTGCTCCTCCGCGTCGACGTCGAGCTGCTGCGCCGACTTCCGCGCCTGCGCGTTCTTCGCGAGCTCCTTCGGGACCTCCTCCGACTCGTCGCAGAAGAACCAGTCCACGCACGGGAGCGGCTCCGCCCACTTCTCGAGCGCGCTCCGGTTCTCGAGCGAATCGCCGAGGGCCTCGTCGTCCTTCTTCAGCGCCTTCAGCTTCGCCTTCACGTCCTTGCGGACCTGGGACTGCTTCTCGATGCCGTGCTGGGCGTCTTCGAGGTCCGCCGCGCGCGCGCGGTGGGCCGACTGGCTGACGATCGCCATGACGCGCCCGAGGTTGATGTTGTTCATCTTGTCTCTCCTCTCTTGTCTTGTCGTTGGTCCGAACTAGCCGCGGATCGTCTGCACGAAGGACTTGAGGACCTCGTTGCGGACGTTGAGCAGGTTCGACGCGAGCTGCGTTGCGCGCGAGTACTCCTGCGACGCCATCTGGAGCTCGAGCTCCTGACCCGACGCTTCGCCCTTCACCTCTTCGAGCGCTTCGTCGATCGCCTCGCGAATGCTCGTCACCTGCTGCGCGAGCTTCTTGGCGCCCTCGTCCTCCGACGTCTCGTCGATCTTCACGGTCCCGCTCTTGTTCGGCGTGGTGGACTTGCGGTGCGTCTCGTACGTTTCGACGGTGGCGTAGGCCGTGTGGTTGTCCGGGCTGTCGATGCGCGCGCGGCCGGCCTCGGACGCGTCGAAGAGCGCCTGGATGTGTCCGCGAATCTCGTCGCCGATGCCCGCCTCGTCGGCCGCGGCGTTGATGTTCGCCATCTCCGCGGGGTCGAGGTTGCCGTCGGTGAGGGCCTTGCGGAGCGTCTTCTTCACGTCGCGGAGCTTCGACTGCTTGTCGTTGAGCGCCTGCGCCATCTCGGCGTGGTCACTGAGTTCGGCCTCGGCGAGGCGAGCCTGCGCGTCGCGAGCGATGACGAGTGCGAGCATTCCGTCGTTGTTGATCATGGTCGTTTCCTTTTCGGTGGTGGGCGCGTGCGCCGTTGAGGTTGATGTCCCGAGCTATTCCAAGGCGTGTGCCAACGTTCGAGGTTTCGTAGAGCGCGTCGTCGTTCGGCTTCGTTCGTTCGTTCGTCCGTTCGTCCGGCGCCGCTCGTCGGACTCAGCCGCGGATCGTCTGCACGAAGGACTTGAGGACCTCGTTGCGGACGTTGAGCAGGTTCGAAGCCAGCTG
>JAUHYN010000416.1 GCA_030426505.1 bacterium
TTGCGGAGGTCCGGACGGAGGGCGCGCGCCATGAGGGATCCTTGAAGAGTGGGGAAACGCCCGGAATCGGGCGTCCCCCATTCTACCGGGCGGGCGTCGTGGCGCGGAGCACGCCGTCGTGGAGCTCGAGAACGCGGTCGGCGCGCTCGACGATCGACGGATCGTGGGTCGACAGCAGCACCGCGAGGCCGTCGTCGTGCGCGATCGATCCGATGAGCTCGATCATCGCCGCCGCGGTGTTCGAGTCCAGCTGGCCGGTGGGTTCGTCGGCGAGCAGGATGCGGGGGCTGCCGGCGAGCGCGCGGGCGATGCCGACGCGCTGCTGCTGCCCGCCCGACAGCTCGTCCGGCCGACGATCCTCGAGGCCCCCGAGCCCGACGGCGTCGAGCATCTCGAGGACGCGCCGCCGCCGCTCCTCGACCGGTACCTTCTTCAGCGCGAGGACGAACTCGGCGTTCTCGTAGGCCGTGAGGACGGGGATCAGGTTATAGGCCTGGAACACGAAGCCGATGCGGTCGCGCCGGACCGCCGCGAGCTGTTCGCGCGAGAGGTGCGAGATGTCGCGGCCCTCCACGCGGATGGAACCCGAGGTCGGGACGTCGAGGGCGCCGATCAGGTTCAGGGTCGTCGTCTTCCCGGAGCCGGACGGCCCGCACAGCGCGGTGAACTCACCCGGCTCGATCCCGAGCGACAGCCCAGCGACGGCCGCCACCGTCTGGTTTCCTTGCAGGTACGTCTTCGTGACCGCTTCGAGTCTCACGATGGGTTCTGTCATGACTTCACGCCTTCAAGCTCTCGACGGGCGGCACGCGCCCGGCCTGCCACGCGGGGTAGAGGCCCGCGAGGACGGTCAACACGAGCACGCCGCAGAGGATCGCGACCATGCTCGACGGGTAGAGCAGCAACCTCATGATCGGGTCGACGAGCACCCCGTTGACGCTCGTCTGCGAGCCCTGGATCGAGGAGATGTCGATCCCGTGCGTGGTCATGAACCAGTACCAGGGGATCGTGAGCAGAGCGCCGACCAACAGCCCCGCGAGCCCGACCAACACCGACTCCGCGATCACGAGCTCGAACAGCTCGAGCGGGCGCGCGCCGATCGCCATCATCACGCCGAACTCACGCCGACGCTCCAGCACACTCATCAACAGCGTGTTGAAGACGCCGGCCCCGATCAGCAGCCCGATGAGGATCTGGATGATGTAGTTCATCGTCCGATCCATCGCGATGATCCCCGCGAGCTCCGGCTGCGTCTGTTTCCACGTGAGGACCTCGCGCCCCTCCCCTCCGTGCTCCGCGGCGATCCTCTCGCGCGCGGCGTCGGCCTGACGGTGATCCGCGAGGAACACCGAAACCATCGTGGCCTGCCCCTCGCCGTAGCCGAGGAGCCTGCGCACCGTATCGATCGGGAGGAGCGCGACGCCCGAGTCGACCTCCATCACGCCGGTGTCGAAGATCCCGACGACCCGCGCGACGTCGCTCACGAGCTCTCCGTGCTCGTCGACCAGCGTGTACACGACGCGCTTCTTCAGACCGACGCCGAGCTTCTGCGCCATGCCGCGACCGATGACGATCTGTTTGGCGTCCGTCGCGTCGAACGGCGCGCCCTCCACGATCGCGCCGAGGAAGACGCTGTCCTCTGCACCCTCGTGCCGCGGGTCCACGCCGAACAGCGCGCCGCCGACGCTTCGCCGCGCCGTCGCGAACATCGCCTGCCCCAGCACGCGCGCCACCGCCCGCGAGACCGTCGGGTCCGCAGCGAGCGCGCCGCGGAGCGCTTCGGCGTCGGGGAGGCTCCGGTCGAGCCCCGGCGCGTCCTGATACCCCGCGGGCTGAATCGTCACGTGACCCGCGCCCATTCGCGCGCCGGTCTCGAGCATCCCCGAGTACGAGTTCTCTCCGACCCCGATGAACGTCACGGCGAGCCACACGCCGAACGCCACCGAACCGAGCGTGATGAGCGTGCGGCGCTTACTCCGCCACAGGTTCCGCTAGGCCATCTTCAGCAGCACGTCACGCCTCCTACCGGTGATGAATGGCCTCGACGGGGCTGATCACCGCCGCCTTGATGCCGGGATAGAGCGCCGAGAGCAGCGTCACGACGACGAGGACCACCGCGGGCACGACCACGTTCGCCACGGTCGGCACCGCGTACCAGACGGGGTCGAACGCCACGCCCATCAACGAGACGTCCTGCACGAACGCCGAGAGATCGATGCCGTTCGTCTCGAAGTACTTCGTGACCGGCCACCCCACGGCCACCGCGATCCCCGCCGCGATGAAGGCCTGCGCCGTCACCTCCACGAACACGATCGTCGCCACCTGACGCGGCGTCACGCCGAGCGCCTTCATCACGCCGAACTCACGGATGCGCTCGAACACACTCATGAGCGTGGCGTTGAGCACCACCATCGCGATGGCGAGGTAGACGACCACCATCATGATGAGCTGCCCCGCCGCGCTCATCTCGAGCATCTCGGCGAGCATCGGCTGGACCTCCTTCCACGTGAGCGTCTCCGCGTCGGGCGCGACCGACGCGACGTCGGCCTTCGCGGCATCGAGCGCGAGGTTCGCGGGCGACGCGAGCGCGATCTCGTGCGCCCCACCCTCCAACGCGAACAGCTCCAGGAACGCCGCCTTGGTCATGAAGACGCCGGCGCGATCGACTGCCTCGTTGACGGGCGCGAGGATCCCGCGCACCTCGAACAGCTCGTTCGCCATCGACCCGTCGGCCGCCGACGAGAGCACCACGATCTCCCCGCCGAGCCCGACGCGCAGCGTCTTCGCGAGGCGCCGCCCGATCACCACCTCGCGCGGCGCCGACGCGTCGAGCCACTGGCCCTCCCCCACGTGCGTCCCGACCGCCGTGACGCGCGCCTCGCGCTCCGGCTCGATGCCCCTGAACTGCGCGCCCGCGGAGGTCACCTTGCCGGCGACGAGCCCCGCGCCGAACCACCGCGGGGACACGCCGTAGCCCTTGGCCTCGAGCTTGGCGACGATCGCGTCGGTGTCGTCGATGCGTTTGTAGAGGTCCGGGTCCTCGCGGTAGCCCGGGTGGTGAATCTGGAGCTCGCCGAGTTCCATGCGCAGCGCGTTGCGCTCGAGCGCCGCGAGCATCCCTTCGATCAGCGCGCCGTAGAAGATGCAGAAGAAGCCGGCGAAGGCCATCGCGCCGAGGGTCGCGATCGTCCTTCGCTTGTTACGCCCGACGCTGCGGGCGCCGATCGTGAATGCGTTCATCGCTTACGGAGTTTCGATATCGAGAAGAAGCCTTCGTCGAGGCCGGTGTCGAACTGGAGCTCGTCGTAGATCATCTCGGTCATCTCGTTCGGCTTGTCGGCGGGGACCATCCGCATGCGCGTCGGGAGGCGGCGGCCGCCCATCTCCTTGACCTCGGTGAGCGTCATCGTGCGCTGCACCTCGAGGTCTTCGTCGTAGTAGACCTGCGACTTCGGCAGCTCCGTCTTCGCGTCGAGCAGGAGCACGACCTTGCCCCAGACGACCGCCGCGTCCGGCTTCGGCGTCAGCGTGATCTCGATGAGCTGCTCGCCGCCGCGCTCGCCTTCGAAGGTCAGCTTCGCGGTGTAGTCGTCGAGGAGGCGCGACTCCTTCACGAGGTCGTCGTTCGTGAAGTGACTCCCCATCCAGGACCCCATCATCATCCCGGACGTCAGCCGGATCGTGCGGTCGGTCTTGGGGAGGTACGTGTAGATGTCGTTGTTCGACTTGAGGGTCGTCGTGCCCTTCTCCTTCATCGGCGAGAGGATGCGGACCAGCGAGTAGTCCTTGCCGAGCGAGTACGACTTCATCCGCATCTTCCGCGTGTAGTGCTCGGTCACGACGCGCATCTCGAAGACGCCCTCGGAGGAGCGCCCGCGCCACAGATCGTCGACGCGCTCGATGAGCTGGTCGACGCGGTCCTGCGATTGGTCTTCGGCGTACGCCGACGCGATCGTCGTCGCGGGTAGCGCCAACGCGAGCGCCGCGATGATCGTCCACTTCATGACTCGTCTCCTCTGGGTTCCGCCACGCGGCGGAACAACCCGATGAGCTCGCGCGCCCACCGGTCCGTGTCGTCCCCGATCGTCTCCAGGTTCTCGATCCACCAGCGGTCGACCGCTTCCCCCATCCCGAACATCACGCCGACGATCAGCTCCAGCGGGAGGTCCGTGCGGACCTCGCCCTGCGCCTGCCCGGCCTGGATCAACTCGACGGTCTGCTGCCGGTACGACGCGTAGAGCTTCTCGATCGGCCCGCCCGCCGCGCGCAGCCGCGCCGGCGCGTCGAGCAGTCCTCGCACGAGCGCCCCGAACTCCGGGTGCTCGAGCGTGAACGCGACGCTCTGCTTGAACATGTGCTCGAACTGCGCCCAGTACCCGCCCGCGTCCTCGATGCCCTCGAGCGTCGCCGCCATCATCCGGTCGATCGCGTCCTTCAGGACGGTCACGTACAGGTCCGTCTTGTCGTCGAAGTAGTAGTACATCGCGCCCTTCGACAGCCCGGCCTGCTCGATGATCCGGTTGTACGACGCCCCCTCGAACCCGTTCTCCGCGAACTCCGACGCCGCCACGCTCAGGATGCCGGCCTGCTTGTCGGGCTCGAGTTTGGCGAATCGGGGGCGCGGCATGGGACGTTCGACTCATGGTTCGACTGTCGGTCGGACCAGTGGTCTAAGATGTAACGAGGGACCGCGGCGGCGTCAAGTCGGATCGCTCGAAGGTTGGCTGGGGATCAGTAGAGCCCTATCGAGAGCTGGCCGCCCGCGGTGGTCGGGGCGTCGGAGGCCGGGGCGAGGGCCTGCGGGACGCCGCCGGCCTGGAGCATCCGCTGCTGGGTGATGTCCACGGCCTCGCTGCAGACGTCGGTGCCCCAGAAGTGGCGGTCCTGACCGAGCGCGGCGAGGCCGGTCGTGCCGGAGCCCATGAACGGATCCATCACGACCTCGCCCGGCTCGCTGCTCTGCCGCACGAAGATCTCGAGGAGCGACACCGGCTTCTCCGCCGGATAGCCGCTGCGCACGCGCGGGGCGTCGAGGACGTCCGCGATCCCGAGGTCGTTCAGGCGGCGCTTGCCCTTCTCGAAGAACAGCACGAACTCGTACAGCGACCGGTAGTGGTAGCCCATCCCGATCGAGTCCTTGCGCCACACCAGCGGCTTCCAGAACTTGAACCCGGCGAGCTCACCGAGCGCCTTCACGGCGAACATCGTCTCCTGATCGCAGAACAGATACAGGTGCGCGTCCTTCGCGAGCACGCGGTACAGCTCCGCGAAGAGCTGACCGAAGCGCTGGTTCGGGAAGACCGAGAACCAGTCGTTGCTCGACGCCTTGCTGTTCTTGAGGCGGGTGGTCGTCCCCCGAGCGCGGTGCTTCTCGAGGGACTCGTAGGGCGGATCGGTGATCGCGAGATCGACCGTCCCGGAGCCGATCGTCCGGAGCCATTCGACCGCGTCCTGCTGATCGAGGTGGAACGTCCGACTCACGCCCGAGCTACTTGCCCTTCGCCTTCTTCGGGATCGGCGTGACGTTGTCCGGCGGCGAGCTGATCGCCTCGTCGTCCTGCGGCGCCTGAATCAGCCCGAAGTGACGCCGAATCGACGTCTCGATCTCCGCGCGCATCGCCGGGTTCTCCTCGAGGAAGATCCGCGCGTTCTCGCGGCCCTGCCCCACGCGCTCGCCGTTGTACGAGTACCAAGCGCCCGACTTGTCGATGATCCCGAGGTCCGTGCCGAGGTCGATGATCTCGCCCGTGATCGAGATGCCCTGCCCGTACAGGATGTCGAACTCCACCTCGCGGAACGGCGGCGCGAGCTTGTTCTTCACGACGCGCACGCGCGTGCGGTTACCGATGTTCTCGTCCGCCTTCTTGATGCTGCCGATGCGACGGATGTCGAGCCGCTGCGAGCAGTAGAACTTGAGCGCGTTACCGCCGGTGGTGGTCTCCGGGGAGCCGAACATCACGCCGATCTTCATGCGGATCTGGTTGATGAAGATGACGCAGGTCTTCGACTTCGAGATCGAGCCGGTGAGCTTGCGCAGCGCCTGGCTCATCAGCCGCGCCTGGAGGCCGACGTGCGAGTCGCCCATCTCGCCCTCGATCTCCGCCTTCGGCACGAGCGCCGCGACCGAGTCGATCACCACCAGGTCCACCGCGTTCGAGCGGACGAGCATGTCCACGATCTCGAGCGCCTGCTCACCCGTGTCCGGCTGCGCGATCAGCAGGTCCGCCGTGTTCACGCCGAGCTTCTTCGCGTACCCGATGTCCAGCGCGTGCTCCGCGTCCACGAAGGCGGCGACACCACCGAGCTTCTGCGCCTCCGCCACCGCGTGCAGCGTCAGCGTCGTCTTACCCGACGACTCCGGCCCGTAGATCTCCACGATGCGGCCGCGCGGGATACCACCGATTCCGAGCGCGACATCGAGGCCGAGCGACCCCGTCGGGATCGTCGCGATGCTGGCGACGTTCTGCTTGTCGCCCATGCGCATGATCGCGCCCTTGCCGAACTGCTTCTCGATCGTGTCGACCGTCAGCTGGATCGCCTTCGCGCGCTCTTCCGGGGTCCCGCTGGCCGGCGCCAGCTCCTTGGTCACGTCTTTCTTACCCATCGCTGGAGCCGGACGCTACAGGCGTTCAGTAACGACGTCAATATCGATCGAGATGTGGGGTGTCGATTTGTCCCGGCCCCCTAGATGCTGTGGAGCGGGTTTCGCGCCCGCTCAGGGACCCAGCTGAACGCGGAGCCAGTCCAACGCCGCCGTCGCCCCCGCGGTGCGCACCCACTCGCGCTCGCCGGGGAGGCGGATCGTCCGCGCCTCTACGCGATCGTCTGGGCCCGCCAGGCCCAAGCACAGGGTCCCGACCGGCTTCGCCGCGCTGCCTCCGGTCGGCCCCGCGATCCCCGTGGTGGACACCGCCCAGGTCGAGCCGAACCGCGCGCGCGCGCCCTTCGCCATCTCGGCCGCGACGGCCTCGCTCACCGCGCCGTGCTCCGCGAGGGTCGCCTCCGAGACGCCGAGCATCGAGACCTTCGCCTCGTTCGCGTACGCGACCACACCGCCGAGGAAACACGCCGACGATCCCGGGACGTCCGTCAGCAGCTTCGCCACCAACCCCCCCGTACACGACTCCGCGAACGCCACCGTCGCCTTCGCCGCGACGAGCGCCCGCATCGTGACCTCCGCGT
>JAUHYN010000417.1 GCA_030426505.1 bacterium
CACGCCAGGCATCATCGAGGCGGTCGCGAGGACGACCGCCGCCAAACAGAGCTTGTCACGTCGCATCGACTCGCCTCCTCGAACTCAGAAGATGAACTGCGCGAGCAGCGCGAGGCGGTTGTTGTCGACCTTCCGGCCCTGCTGCTCGCCGGCCACCGTGCCGTTCAGCATGAACCTCAGGGGCAGGTCTTCCAAGCCGTACGACAACCCGAGCGTGTGCTCGGTGCGCTGGTCGGCGTCGTCGAGGTCCTTCGTGTTCGGCTCGTACCACGCGAAGCGGTACGCGATCGTCACGCCCCAGATCGTGTACGCCCACTGCGCGTGGAGTCCCAGGGAGTTCACACTCGGGCGCGCCCCGTCGAAGCTCGTCGTCGTGAAGAGGAGCTGCGCCTCGAGCTCGACGTCGAACGCGCGCACCTGCGCGGAGATCTCCGTGCCGCTCACGTCCTCGTCGAAGAGGTCCGGCAGCTCGCCGACCGTGCGCGAATCCGTGAAGCCGCCCACGTTGAGCGTGGCGAGGTGCCCGTAGTGCGCCGAGACGCGACCGAACAGCGCTGGCCGATCGTTGTCGTTGAACGCGAGGCCGTTCGTCCGACCGTTGGTGAGCGCGAGCGCGTAGCCGATGTCGAAGCCGTCCTCCGTCAGGCCGATGCGATCCTTCGCGACCATCACGCCGAGCTGACGCCCCTGGTTCATGCCCTCCACTTCGAAGCCGGTCGCCGGCAACACGCCGCGCGACTCGACGGGGCGATCGATGAACGTCAGCGCGCCCGTCGCCTTGAGGCCGGCCAGGTCGTACGGCGTCTTGAAGCGCCCGCCGAACACGTCGGCGAAGCGTGAGAGGTGATAGCTCATGTACGCGTCGCGCAGTCGCACGCCGAAGCGCACGTTCGGATCGTTGAAGCGCTCGCGCTCGCCGGCCGCCGCGTCGAATGAGACGTAGGAGAAGAAGTCGCCCTTCTGTGCGCGCACACCGAGCCGCGCGTTGAAGAGTTTGAAGCCGTCGTTGCGGCCGATGAACGTGCTGCGCGGATCGTTCTCGATGAACTCCGTCACGGCGCGGAGGTAGCCGTTCCAACGCAACGCGATCCCCGTGCCACCGAGGAGCGCGTCCGCCGTCGCGCCGGCGCGCGACGTACCGGTGTGGTCGTGCTTCACGGCGCCGCCGTCGTGGCAGTGGTTCTTGCCGTCGTGGTCGTGGCAGTCGTCGCCGTGCGTGTGCCCCTTCTTCGCGCCCTCGTGGCAGTGCTCGTCCCCGTCGTGTGAGTGGCAGCCCTCTTTGGCGTGGTCGTGGCCCTTCGCGCCGCCGTCGTGACAGTGCGACTCGCCGTCGTGGTCGTGGCAGTCGCCGTCCGCGCCGTGGTGGTCGTGCTCCGGGTCGCCCTCCTCGTGGCAGTGCTGGTGCGGCGCCTCGCTCCCGTGTTGGTGCTCGTGGCAATGCACGCCCTCCGGGTGATCGTGCGCGTGGGCGCGGCCGTCCGCGTGCCCGTGACAGTGCGTGTGAACCGAGCCGTCGTGCTCGTGCTCGTGGCAGTGCTCGTCGTTCGCGTGATCGTGGTCGTGGTTCTCGCCGTTGTCGTGCTCGTGGCAGTGCGAGTGTTCGACGCCGTGGTGCTCGTGCAGGTGGCAGTGCAGGTTCGCGCCGCCCTCCGGCATCTCGGCCCGCGGGAGCTTGTCCGGGGTCTCGACCGCCCCACCCACGCCGCCTTGCGGCATCTTCGCGCGCGGGAGCGGGCCGCCGTCCTCCGGCATCTTCATCTTCGTGGCCGTCGAGGTCTCGCTCTGCGCGGACGCCACCGGCGACACCGCGAGCGACACCGCGATCACGAAGAGGGGGCTGAGGTTCTCCAGAATTTTTCGGGGCATGATCTTTCCGTTCACCGCGTGACCGCGGGCAACGGCGTCGCCGTCGACGCAGCGGGCGGCAGGATGCCGAGGACCGCAGCGATCGTGGGCGCGACGCGTGTCATCGAGTAGGGCCGGCGATCCTCGCCGGGCGCGACGCCGGGTCCGCGCAGGAAGAGCGGGACGTCGCTGTCGTACGTGTACGGGGACCCGTGTCCGGTGCCGAGGCCGACGACCTTGCCGGCGTCGTCGTAGTCCGCGGGGTAGACGTGCGGGGCGATGCGGATCAGGACGTCACCGCCGCGACCCGGGTAGTGCGAACGCCGGAAGCAATCGCCGTAGGGCGCCGGCCAGCGATCGAGATCCGCCGCCGCGTACGCCTCTTCGATCTGGGGGTGCGCCGCCAGCGCGACCGCGACCGCGCGCGACGCCGCGAGGCGCTCCGCGGGATCGTCGTTGGGCGAGAAGAACAGCCTCGGCGTGTCGAGATCGACGAGGCGCATCCCGCCCTTCCGCTTGCCGAGCACGCCGTCGACGATGCTCCGCACCTCGTCCGGGTTCAGCCGCCCCGTCGGGATCCCGAGCGGCGCGATCGCCTCGGGCGTGGGCGTCACGCCGTGATCCGCGGTGAGCACCCACAACACCTCGCCGCCGCCGACCGACGCCTCGACCGCGTCCATCACGCGCCCGAGCTGGCGATCGATCCGGAGAAGCATGTCGAACGCCTCCTGCGAGTGCGCGCCCCAGTAGTGCCCGGCGTAGTCGAGGTGCGAGAAGCTGATCGCGAGGAGATCGGGGATGTCGTCCTGACCGAGCTGCTCTTTGTCGAGCGCGGTGACGACCAGATCGACCATCGCGTCGAGGCCCTGCGGCGCGAGCATGAAGCGCTTCTTCCACAGCGCGTCCGTCGGCCCCGCGATGCCCTTCCCCATCACGCGCGGGAAGGTGCGGCCGAAGCCGCTGACGTCTTCTTCGTACGGCAGGTCGTCAGCGCCGACGATCTTCGCGTAGTCGAGGTTCGGATCGACGCGGTCCCAAGTCTTCTCGAACGCGTCGCCGGCGAGGTGCCGCATCGCGACCTCGTTGAACCACTCGGGCGCCGGCTTCGCGCCCTCCCAGGACCCGGCGGTGAAGCGCCCGGAGAGCTTGTCGTACCAAGCCGCGAGGCGCGGGGAGCGCCCGCCGAGCGCGATCGCGGCGCGGTCCTTCATCGATATGGAGACGACCTTGGCGCGGTCGTTCGTCGCGAGGCGCAGGGCGTCCGCGAGGGTCGGCGCGCGGAGGTTCATCGGGCCACGCCGGACGTGCGGGTCGTGGAAGCTGTAGACCTCGGTCCCGTTGGCGGCGAACCAGCCGTTGCCGGTGATGCCGTGGACCGACGGCCAGGTGCCGGTCGAGAGGGTGGCGTGCCCGGGCGCGGTCTCGGTGTTCGCGTAGTCGTAGCGGGCGTTGGTGTAGACGGCGCCGCCGCGCTTCAGGCGACCGATACCGGCCGTGAGGTACGGGGCGTAGCGGTCGAGGTAGTAGCGCCCGAATTGATCCACCACCACGACGACCACCAAGGAGACCTTGGGTTTGGCGTCGACCGGTCGAGGTCGGGCCGCCGTGAAGGCGAGCGCGATTGCGAGGATGAACGCCGCCCGCCGATGCACGGCGCGCATTGAAGGACACCCCAAGGGATTCAGCAAGCGCGTATCGGGGCGAGATCAGGGCGTGACGAGCGGCTTGTTCAGGAAGGGCATCCGGTCGGCCACGAACGGAGGAACCCTGAGCGATTCCACCACCCTGGCCACGCAGCGGTAGGCCTTCTTCCGCTGCAGCGCCTTGGGCTGGATGCGGACCTCGATCGGCCGGCCGTCCTCACGGATCCGAAACGTCACGCGAGACTCGGGATCGGCGCCGCCCTTCTCCTGCGCGAGGCACGCGTCGATGCGCGTGCGGAGCGCGTCGAACGCGGCGTCCGCCGCGGCCGGATCCCACGTGGGCTTGGTGGCCTCGGCGATCTCCTTGGCGAGGCCGTCCACGTCGCAGGAGGGCCCCCCCGCGACCCACTTGCACGGGACGCGCACGGAACGCGCGCGGTTCGGCGGGTCGAACACCGTCGCGAGCAGCTCGCCGTAGTCCTCCGCGAGCTCGACCGCGATCACCCGATCGACCTCGAGCATCCGGGCGATGGCGTCGGGGCACTCGTGGCCGTGGTCCTGACAGCGCTCCTCGCGGAGCTCGCGCGAGACGAGCCGCACGTCGGCGGCGTTGTGCTCCGCGAGCGCCTCGCCGATCCGCTTGCTCATCCGCAGGAGGGTCGGGTCACCCGGCGGCGGCGTCGGCGCGTAGACCGGCATGAGGATCCACTTCGGGTTGGCGTCCGCTGTCGCGACGGGAGCGGCGGACAGCACGAGCGCGGCGATCAGAGATCGGCGAACCATCGTCACCGGCGTGCGCGATCTTCGCGCGTAAGGCAATCGGTCCGCGTTCATAGATCCACCGGGACCGAGAGCGGGATGGGCGCGCCCTCGTAGGGCCCGACGTCGATCGCCTCCATCGCCTGCTTCAAGCACGCACCCAGCGACGCCTTCGCGACACGCGCCGGCGCGATCGCTTTCACCCGCACCGCGCCCGTCGGCATGACTTCGAGATCCATCTCGACCCGCCCGAAGATCCGCTCCGCCGCGGGGACTCGGTCTTCCTCGGCGATGCACTTCCCCACCGCCTTCCCGCGCGCTCGGAGCGCACTCACGAGATCCACGTCGAGCGCGGTGCGGGGCCTCAGCCCCGCGATCAGGAGGCGCTCGAACGTGGGGCACTCGAACTTCGTGTCGGTCGGCGAACACGTCACCTTGTCGACCGCCCACGGGCCGACGACCCCGCGGACGAACTGCGTGATCCACAGCGTGCGACCGTCGCGCTCGAGGTCGAGGGCCACGACGCGATCCGACGTCATGAGCGTCGCGACGTCCTCGTTGCCGAGCGTGGACGCGCCCCCGGTCGGACGCGGCGCGTCGGGCGGCGCCGGGCGCACCTCGAAGCCCTTCTTCGCGAGCAAGTCCACGGCCTGCCGCTCGAGCTTCGCGCGCTCGAGCTCGCTCACCTCGCAGGGCGCCACACACGTGAGCCCGTACAGGAGAAGCACCGGAGTCGCCATGGACGCGCCGAGTCTATGCCACGCGCGCCCTCGCCGTCGCGTGTTCCGTGGACCGCGGTCTGGGACGAATTCGGACGTACTGGAAACTCGCCCGATCCCGCCGTAACGTGGGTCGATGCGTCGGGGGGTCCAGATCGCGCTGGGGCTGGTCGCGGTGTTCGCGGCCAGCGAAGCGCGCGCCGCCGACGCCGACGACTACAAGAAGCGCCTCGCGATCCTCCCGATCGTGCAGGAGGGCCCGCACGGCGCCGCGTCGCTGTCCGCGATCTTCGGCGCGATCACCGCCGCCGCGCAGAGCCGCGCGGGGCTGCGCGTGATCACGTACGAGGAGATGTTCATCGCGAGTCAGGAGGGCCTCGTGGATCGCGTGCGCGACTGCGGCCCGGACGAGACCTGCATCGCCGCGCGCCTGCGCCGCTTCAACGCGCGCTTCGGTATGGTCGTAGTGATCGACTTCGAGCTGAATCCGCCGCTCCTCAGCATCACCCTCCTCGACACCGACGCCTCCAAGAAGCTCGGTGAACAGCTCGGCGAGCTCGCGACGACGGACGAAGCCGCGATCGTGGAGCGCCTCGAACGCGAAGCGCGCGCGTTGCTCGAGGGCGCCGGGTTCTCCGAGAGCGGGCGCCTCGTCGTGGACGTGACGCCGCCGACCGCCACGCTCGCCCTGAAGGGGGGCGTCGCGCCCGACCCGGGCACCGCGAGCATCTTCACGCTGCCGCCGGGTGACTACGTGGTCCACGCGACGGCCGAGGGTTGGGATCCCGGGTCCACGAACGCGCTCGTGAAGGGCGGCGAGGAGACCCGCGTCGAGCTCGCGCTCAAAGAGCAGGTCGTGTGGTGGAAGTCGCCGTGGCTGTGGGGCGCGGCCGGAGTCGTGGTGGTCGGCGCGACGACCGCAGCCCTCGTCGTCGCGACACGCCCGAACCCGTGCTTCTGCCTCAAGTTCCGGGGCGAGGGCTGCCTGGTCTGCGAGTGAACTCGAGGCGGACGGCCGCCCGCCCCTGGATCGTCGTCCGCTCCGCGAACACGAAGCCCGCGCGCTCGAACGCTGCGACGGAGCGCGCGTTGTCCTCGAGGATGAAGGCGTCGATCGCTTCGACGTCCGCGACGCGCGCCGCTTCGCGGATCGCCGCGACGCCCAGTCCGCGGCCGCGGTGTTCGGCCGCGATCGAGACGGAGATCGTCGCGCGCGCGCCGTCGTGATCGAGGCGCACCTGCCCGACCGGCTCCTCACCGTCGCACGCGAGGAAGAGCTGACAAGCGTCGTCCGCGAGGCGGCGCTCGAACCACGCGACGTGCGTCTCCCACGGGATCGGCTCCGACGAGAACGACACCGCCCGCGTCGAAGGGTCATTCGCCCACTCGAAGATCCGGCGCGCGTCCTCCGCGGTGGCCGGGCGCAGCCTCACGCGATCAACTCCCACGACAGCGGCGTGCCCCGCGCGATGTCGCGCGCCGCGTGGCGGCCGAGCACCTCCCCGAGGTGACGGGTGTGGAGGCCGTGCGCGGGCCGGATGCTCCGCACGTTGTCGGCGGTGAACGGCTCGCCCGCCGCGACGTCCGCGACGACGAACAGCGACCGACGGAACGGCAGGCTCGCGCGCTCGCGCTCCGTGGGGCCGAACGGCCCCGGCGTGAGCGCGGCCTCGGTCGTGCGGACGGCTTCCACCAGCTGCGCGAACTCGGCGGGCTCGAGCGAGAACGCCGCGTCCGGTCCGCCGTCCGCGCGCGCGAGCGTGAGGTGCTTTTCGACGATCGAAGCGCCGAGCGCGACGGCCGCGGTCGCGACGGTCGTCCCGAGCGTGTGGTCGGAGAGCCCGGCGACGACGTCGAAGCGCGCGGCGAGCTCGGGGAGGAGGCCGAGCTTCATCTCTTCCGGGCGCGCGGGGTAGCCGCTGTTCGTCTTGAGCAGCGCGAGCGGCACGGGGCCGGCGCGGCGAATCGTGGTGACGGCCTCGTCGATCTCCTCGGCGGTCGCCATCCCGGTGGAGAGGATGATCGGCTTGCCCTTCGCCGCGACGTACTCGAGCAGCGGGAGGTCCACATTCGGCGCTCGAAGACGGCGGCCGGCGTGCGCACGCTGCCGCTGACGCCCGACGCGGCGGAGATCCTGGGGCGACGCCTGTCGACGGAGGGGCCGTGGATCTTCATGGGCCACCGCAACGCTGGTGGCGGCAAGCACTACCCGGA